>PCTP01000256.1:0-2161 GCA_002770795.1 Gammaproteobacteria bacterium CG22_combo_CG10-13_8_21_14_all_40_8
CCTTAGTTATCCTGAGTTAAAATTAAATATCAAAATAATAAAAAACTTCAATTTTAATGAACTTTTTTAGACTTCATTTTTCTCAATCATTTTATCTTCCCGATGTGGCGGCTAATGCCAAAATGACCACGGAACAAAAAAATGGTGAAGTGCATATTACCGTGCCAAGGTTCATTAGCTGATAGCTGTTATACCGAACATTAATTATTCGAAAGAGCTATCTTTTTACCTTTAAAGGGTTATTATAGTGATACATACTCTCTGAAATCTTGTCATTTCAGAGAGTATGAGTTTAGGTGTCATTTCTCCATTTCCCATACTCTCACGAGGTGATTATCTTTATTCTAACTGTCCTGGATTCATTACTTCATTCAGTAATTATTTTTTGATTGGTTTTCGGTTTTAACTTTCTAGATTCTCCTATACGAGGTAGTATCATGAGTAAAGCACAAAAAAGTAATAAAGAGACAAAAAAACAACCTGTTTTAACGGCTAAAGAAAAAAAAGCAGCTAAAAAAACCAAAAAAGAGCCCCATGGTTTATTAGGTTGATAGTTTGTAAGATTGTCATTATTGCTTGCTGGTGATGGAAGTTAAGTTTCTATCACCATGCACACACAAGTCAATTAGTGCGAAAATTTTAAGCTAGTTTCCAATTTCTTGGAATTTATTTTAAATAAAATACCTGTCACTTTGGCTAAATGGTCAAAAAATAAAACATATAAAAATATGGGTAAGAGAAGCGCTAACATAGTGCCTATCAAATCATAGTGCCTATCAAATCATAGTGCCTATCAAATGATGTGTAAATTTAACGCCAGATAATACGAAACTATAGATTAATCCAGTGACTTGTCGAATATAGGGGCGGTTAAAGTTATGTTTAAGATCCAAAGCGTAAACACTAAACAGAAGTATCGAAATAAAAAGCACTAGGTTTATGACTTAGCATTGGGCTTGAGTGGTTGTCCATTGCTTTGCATTGCTTTTTGATTGCTTGTTTAGATTTTGTAAGCACATAAAGTTAATTTAAAATCGTAAAACCATTGGTTCCACCTTTTTTTAAAAGCTTATCATCTATAGTTAAATAATTGACATGACGATCATAAAATACATGCACTGAAGGCATGAGTTGTATATCTTGTTGGGTGGATTCACGAGTGATATGTACTTCATTCGCCCATTGTTCTCCCATAAAAAATAACGGGGTTCCACAGGTTTTGCAATGGGCACGCTTCGCAGATTCAGAGGACGCAAACCAATTTAGGGATGCTTCTCCACATAGTAATTTAAATTGGGATTTGTCCACCCCAAACCAAGTGACAAGGGGAGCTCCTTGTGTGTGTCGGCATTGAGTACAGTGGCAATGAGCACACCATTTGACGGGAAGCCGGATTTGGTATTTTATTTCACCACAGTAGCAACCACCTTCTATGTATAAGTTTTCAGCATTCATTTTATTTCTCTTGGTTACAACCAACCAGTGAGTACAAAGCCGAATCCTAAGCGATTGGTTATTTTATTGTAGTCTATCAAACTCTCACCATAACCATAAAAATATTGCACATAGCCTCGAGATTTATTTTTTCCCCCCAATGGAAAAGTCCAGTCTAATTGATATGCTCCTTTGTTGTCTGTCCTTAAATTATTTCTCACAGTGATGCCAAAGTGTTGATCCTGCCATTGATATCTGGTTTGTAGTTCAAAGTATCCCATATAGTCATCCATATCAGGGTTGTCATCTCCCTTGGGATCCATTGGTGTTTCTTTCTGTTTCTCAGGGATCCTCCACCATGGCTTAAGGGCAACCACGAAATTATTTTTCTCTATAACCCATTCTGTGTAAACTCGATTCCAACTTCGTGAGTTTAAACCGCTTCTGCCATTGGATTGATGGGCAATGCCCAGACTGAAAGCAGGGATTTGCCATCCATTTAGTTTCCAATCTGTCGCCCAAGCCGCAAAAATTTCAGGCTCATGATTGGTTTCTCTGAAGGGGCTGGATACGTCAGCATTATAGGCTTGCCAATAGGATTGACCGGTATAAGCAAAAAATAAGGCACTATTGTCTCCAAAAGGTTTCGCCCAAATAGGGGTTTTAAAGCTCACTTGAAACTTTACTTCTGTATTATCCATATTTCTTTCCTGAGAGGCTAAATCAA
>PCTP01000256.1:2185-15882 GCA_002770795.1 Gammaproteobacteria bacterium CG22_combo_CG10-13_8_21_14_all_40_8
TAAAAGAAAATGGCAACAGGTAATTGGATTTATGCGGCAAGATGGCAAAGCGATTTTGGCTGGTTCTATACTCATCGCGCAAGCGCTGTTTGACTAAATCAGAATCTTCTGCTGCCTCTTCTGTGATTGCATTTTTTTTAGGGGTAGATGAGGGATTGGGCTTTTCAGTCAAAATTTCTTGGCTAGGCTTATAGAAAACCAATTCAGCTTTGTTCGCACACTGGGCTTTAATTTCTGCAACAGTGACAGTATCTTTTGCTGTATCCATAAGTGCCAACAGGCACTTTTCATAATCCTCCATTGGCAAGGGTGTTTGTTTTGTTTGTTCAACAGCGTAACTGGTGGTTATATAGCTGATGGTTAGTAGAAGGATTGAAAAAAAGACTTTCATAGAAAATTTTGTAGAATGGACAATATTGAGATTGTAGCATAATACAGAATTAAAATAGCGATGCGATAACACACACTGAAAAGGCTTTCTCATGATCTAGTAACCACAGCTTTAGTTCCAGCCCACCAGCATGTCCAGTCAATGCACCATTAGCCGCTATAACTCGATGGCAAGGAACAATAATTGAAATGGGGTTTTTGGCATTGGCTGAACCGATAGCACGCACTGCCTTTGGTTTGTTAATAGTTTGTGCTTGTTGTAAATAGCTTCTTGTTTCCCCAAAAGGAATTTTCCTTAGGGCTTGCCAAGCTTGTTGTTGAAATAAGGTTCCTTGTAAAAATAGAGGCAAGTTAAATTCACGGCGTAAGCCTTTAAAGTAATCGTTTAGTTGAGATTGAGTTTCAATGATTAAAGCGTTTGATTCAGATTTAACTCCTAAGATTTTGGGTATGGTTTTTTGTGTGCTAAACCAAACGCCCATGAGACCCTGATCATTGACCTGGATCGTCATTTTCCCGATGGGGCTTTGGTAATCATTAAAAAAGCTTAGCATTCTGTATTCCAGCAGTGAAATGTGGCATAGCTTCCCCATGGAGCAACAGTTTTTTCGTTGAATAGGGGGAGTTTTTCAAGGACTTTTTTGATCACCAAATCTGTGTTTAAAAAGCAATTTGGATCGGATAATCCTCTTAGTTTGGCATACTCAATCGTCCATGGGCCGATCCCTTTAATTGCCAACCAAGTATTTGGATGTTCATGCCCATGGTCGATCATGTAATTAGCAAAATTTTTTATTGTATTTTTTCGGCTTTGTGGCATTTTTAAAACGCTCAAGTCTGTCGAGGCGACTTGCAATGGGGTGGGAAAATAAAACTGAGCTGATATTTTGTTGTGGGGATTGAATTGTTTCACAAAACTATTCAGCTGCTGAATGGCTGCCTTGACAGAAATTTGCTGACCAAAGATAGCGCGGATCCCAGCTTCCCAAGTATTCCATACTCCAGGAGTTCGGATGCCAGATTGCATCGGAGGAATGGGTAAATGCGCTTTAGAAAGGTGCTCTTCAATCACTTGAATATCAGCGTCTAAATCAAAAATTCGACGGATATTAACCACTAAAGCATGTAACTGTTTGATATCTGAAATTTCAAACTCGACATTTAGGGTATTATTTTTCCCCATGGAGATTTTGAACCAACCTTTAGCCTGATCAGTTTGGAAGGTGCGCTGGTAATAATGTTCACCAACTTCTTCTATGCCTTCAAGCGCTCGTAGTCGATAGAAGTTGAGTAGATGTGCCCAGTTGAATGGTGGTCTAAAACTCAGAGATAGTGTGGATTGATGTGCGCTGGCTGTCGAGTTTTTACGCATTTTATTGGGAGTAAGTTGAAACGTTTTGACAAATGCATCATTAAAACGCCTGATACTATTAAAACCACAAGCAAAGGCAATATCCTGTATCTGTAACTGACTATTATGCAGAAGTTGTTTAGCAAACATTACTTGTTGATATAATGCATATTTTTTGGGGGGAAGTCCTAAATGTCGTTGAAATAATTGTCTTAAATAGCGTTCACTTATGCCAAGTCGCTCACATAAGTCAGGTAATTTTGTCGAGTTAAGCTCACCATTTTCAATAAGTTGTATCGCTCGTTGAAAAGTGGTTTCAACACCAAGCCAAGGCCATGAGTTGGGGGCACTATCTGGACGACATCTTAAACATGGACGATAACCAGCTTGTATGGCCTGAGCGCTTTTTCCAAAATACTCGACATTTTCTTCTTTAGGAGCGGTGGCGGGACAAATAGGACGGCAAAATATCCCTGTGGTTTTAACTGCAATGAAAAAGTGTCCATCAAAGCGAGAATCTCTCGCTAAACGGGCTTGCTGACATTGAGTGATGGATAGGTTGAAAAAACGGTTAGTCATGATAAAGTATCATTGATATCAGGGGGATGAGTGATTGTAACTCAAATACCTATGGATATTGGCCATTTTCGGTACTGAAGCTTTGATCAGGACAGAAGATGCGCAGCCGAAGCTTGGCAATGCAGAGCGAGCGAAGCCAGGCAAGAAGGTGCGTTGGTTTGGGAGCGGTGCAGACAGCCTCCAAACTGAGTGGAGTGCGAATGCATATCACCCCTATTGCTTTGTTTAAGGCTTGAATGAACCTACAGATGTGAACAATGTGTCGGCTAGCCGTACCATTGGCTCTTTTCAGACATAATACAGGTATTACGTCCTTGAGTTTTGGCGTGAGATAAAGCCTCCTCCGCTTCGGTTATTGCCTCTTCAATAGAGCTTTTGGCATGGGGAATAAATGTGGTGACGCCTATGCTCACCGTCAGCACTTTACTACAGCCTGAATAAATATGAGAGATCATTAAGTTTGGTACGCTTAATAAGATTTTTTGGGCCACTAACATCGCACCGACAGAGTTGGTTTTTTGAAGCACAATCATAAACTCATCGTCACCATATCGAGCTAATAAGTCGGTCTCATTGCGAGTATTTTGTTTTATAGCGGTAGCGACTAATTTCAACGCCATATCCCCTTTTTGTTGCCCATAATGCTCATTAAAACTTTTAAAAAAATCGATATCAACCATCAATAATGAAATGGGTGTGTCATCTCTATAAGCAGTAAAAATAGTGTTGAGATAATCATCAAGAGCCGCTCGATTTGCCACGCCCGTTAACTTGTCTGTATAGCTCAATTTTTCTAGTTTAAGATTGTGTAATTTTAATAAGTCATTCTGTTTTTGGATGTGCGCAATCATTTTGTCAAATTGTTGGGATAACTTGCCAAACTCATCTTTGCGATCTGAGTTAAGCCGTAATTGAAAACTATCTGATTCAATCACCTTATTCATAAAAGCATGTAAGTGTTTAAAGGGTTTCAATAACTGTATATCTAAGAATAATAGCAAGAAAATAAGACTGGTCAGGGATAGTAAAGTACCCACTACAAGTGAAATATCAAATAATTGATCATTGTATAAACTGGCACTCGCTTGGTATTTGATTTTTAGTAATCTTTTATTATCAAAACTAAACAAGTCTGTGCTGATCATATTGTGCTGATCTCGGAGATGATTGCGTCCCGAGAGCATTTTGAATATAGAAGGTGTTTCTTCTTGAACGGGTTGTTGGATCTGACCATCCAGCCATTGAAACTCTATAGGCAGTTTGACTTTATTGGCAATGGCTTTTTCAGTCGAATCAGAAAAATATCGCCAAAAAACCAAGGTGCCACGAGGTTCGCCTCGGCCATCAGAAGGCATAATGCTGGTGGCTGCAAAGAGAATGTTTTTGCCTTCCAATCGGATAAAACCCTCGTGAGTGATGGGTTTTGTTTTGACTTCCTCTGGCTTCACTAAAATGAATTTTTTAACTTTATCAGAAGGCGTGTCAAAGCTATCAAAATGGATTAATTGAAAGTTGTCATGAGATCTGGTTTCTCCCCAAATTTTAACACCTTCTCGATCATAGAGATAAATGCCATCTAGGTTGATACTTCGAAAAACATCCTCGATAAAATTGGCTTCTAAGAAGGCCTGATCATGAGTTACCATGTAATTATAAGGATCATCCCAAACAGAATTATCATAATTGACCAGTGCCAGTGATTCTAAGATGGAATCGATCGCTCCATGAATTCTTTGGACATCTTTTTCATCAGAAATATTTTCCATGCTCTTAAGCTCGGGGATAGTCCAAACAAAGCGCACAATGAGCTGGGATGAGAGAATTAAAAATAGAGAAAAAGAGAAAGCGATGATGACTCTAAATCTCAAACTATTACGCAATGAGTCCACAAATAAGCCCTTGTTATTACAATAAAAGTGGAGAATAGAAGTTGATATGTAAATTCTAGCAGATATTTTCTATTTTGCTCGTAGTCAGAGGTCATGATGCTCAGGCCATAAAAAAGCCAGATAGGATGATTCATGTGAAAGGCCGCTAAAAACCCTGCTTAGTTTTTAGTGACCTTTACTTCGGGGGATAACCTTTTACTTGTGGGATAACCTTGGGGTTTAGTCCTTTTTACCCGTAATCATTGGATTTACGAGTTTTTCATTGTGTCATCGAATAGAGGCAATGACTCCAGTGATGCGGATCAGGATAAGCAGTAGGGTGAAGTTGGCAAAGAAGTCATATACTATTAGCCATGACAGTCACTGCGTTTGTGACTGTGTTTGTGGTCACTGCGTTTGTGATAATCTAAGCATTAAAACTAAGGGGAATTTATGATTAAAAATCAATCACACGCTTCTGGCAATTTACCTCAAAAATGGGGTGATTTGCAGAGGCATCAATGGTTGGCGCAACAGTTTGTTAAGCGTAGTTATTGGGATGAGGTTGTCAAAAAAATTCAATTACTTGCTATCAATTTTCAAGTTGAGCAATATGGCGCTCTCTCACTGGAGCCAGAGAAATACCCTCTTTTTTTAGTTAAAACCAGACCATGGGATAGTCAAAAGAAAACCATACTGGTGACGGGTGGTGTTCATGGTTATGAAACCAGCGGCGTTCAGGGAGCACTTTCTTTTCTTAAAACAGAAGCACTTCGTTATAGCGAATTTTGGAATATTGTGGTTGCGCCCTGTATTAGCCCTTGGGGTTATGAAACCATTAATCGATGGAACCCTCAAGCTATCGATCCCAATCGATCATTTTATAAAGATTCTCCGGCGGAGGAATGCGCGGCATTGATGGCGAAAATAGCCTCATTAGAAACAACAGTTTTTGCTCATTTTGATTTGCATGAAACGACCGATACCGATAACAGGGTATTTCGACCAGCTTTGGCTGCAAGAGATGGTATTGAACAAAAAGTTTGGAATATCCCAGATGGCTTTTATTTGGTGGGAGATAGTGACAATCCAAGATCAGATTTTCAAAAAGCTATGATAGCGTCAGTGAAAAAAGTCACTCATATAGCGCCAGCGGATGAACAAGGCCGGATTATTGGAGAGTTGCTAACCCAAGAAGGTGTGATTAATTATGAGACAAAAAAGCTAGGGCTTTGTACGGGATTTTCGGACAATTCATATTGTACAACGACCGAAGTTTATCCCGATAGCCCAAGAGTCAGTGAGACTGATTGTGTTAAAGCGCAAGTAGCCGCCATTATAGGTGGGTTGGATTATTTACTTTTACTAGCATCTAAGGATTAAGTAAAGAGCTAAAATCTGATAAGGCGACTGATTCTGAGAATAAGTACCTTGATACACCAATGCTACTTCAAAATGCAGAAGTAGCCGATCCCGGTTTTTGAAAATTGTCGGTGATTGTACTATTTAATGGCTCCGCAATGTCAGGGAGCGTTATGTCGAAAAAGCGATCCGTTTTCGAAATTCTTTAGGTTTTGAAAAAAATTGATTATTTCTGGCATGTTTATTCATCGCATCCCAATTCAATGATCTGGATGAGATGGGTATAGGATAGTTAACAACTGTAGAAATAACCCAAAAAAATTACATTGTTCTCTTAGTTTTTAGTATAACGCTTCTCACCAGAAACCCACGTCTCGAACACCTGGGTTTTCCAAATATCCTCCATCTTGCCATGAATAACATCTTGATTTATCAGAACAAAATCGGCCCATTTTCCTGTCTCCAGCGAACCTAAGGTTTTTTCTTGGTGCGCGGCATAAGCCGCATCGAGGGTGAAGCTTCTCAAAGCCTGAGCCGGTGTCATTTTTTCATCGGCTAACCACCCCCCCTTGGGTTGATTCGTATGATCTTGGCGAGTAATGGCTGCGTGCAATCCATGAAAAACATTGGCTAATTCAACAGGGAAGTCTGATCCTGACGCGATAATCGTGCCTTGTTGTAAAAACTTATACCAAGCATAGGCTCCTTTTAAACGTTCTTTTCCTAGCCTATCTTCAGCCATGTTTTTATCGCTGGTTGCATGAACAGGCTGCATGGATGCAATGATATTAAGGCTTTTAAAGCGTGAAATATCTTTAAGAGAAACTACCTGTGCATGCTCAATTCGATTCCGTAAACTTTTGGCGTTTACGGTTTTGTAGGCTTTTTCAAAAGCATCTAGCACTAAACGATTCGCTTTATCTCCGATAGCATGAACATTGACCTGAAATCCTTTGCTGAGGATATGATGTACTAAGGTATCAAGATCGGATGTTGGCGTTCGTAATAATCCTGTATTCTGGATATCATCTGAATAGGGGGCTAACAAAGCTGCGCCTCGGCTACCTAAAGCGCCATCTGCATAGAGCTTAACGCTGCGAATGGATAAAAAGTCTTTATGGTCTGAAATAATGCCACGGTCTAACCATTGAGTTAATTTTTGGCTTGAACCATCCAGCATGGCATAGATGCGAATGGGAAGCCGGTCAGTTTTGTTTCGTTCTATGTAAGAGTTAATGACTTTTTCATCCACCCCTGCGTCATGCACATTGACAATGCCTAGAGATAACAAATGAGCGAAAGCCTTATCCAATGCAATTTCTTGTTCGGCGGCCGAGATAGGTGGGATCTTGCTTCGAACAAACTCCATGGCATTATCGATTAATACGCCTGTTGCTTCTCCATTCTCGTCACGTTCAATTTTACCACCTTGCGGATCAGGCGTCTCTTTGTTGATTCCAGCAAGGGCTAGCGCCTGACTGTTCACCCAAACCGCATGGCCATCTACTCTTTCTAAAAGAATGGGCTTTTTAATACCAGACTTATCGAGTGAGTCCCTATGAGGAAAGTGTTTATTTTGCCATAAAACTTGATTCCAACCTCCTCCTTTAATCCATTGAGAGGCTGGATTTTTTGTCGCAAAATTTTTAACAGCATCCACTGCAAGTGCTTCTGAAGCAATACCTCTCAGATTCACACTGAGCATTTCAAAACCTAAACCTGCGATATGGCCATGAGCATCAATAAGTCCCGGCAACATAAATTGTTGATGACCATCAATAGGTTGACAATGTTGATAAGGATTGGTGGTCCCTTTGATACCTGTTGCAAGCACTTTTCCCTGATCAAAAGCCAACCAGTCAAACTGAGTGAGTTTCAGCGTGTGGCTGGTTGGTGTGTACCCTTTAATATTTTGATATAACTGGCATTGGGCTACAGCATTTTGACTGGTCAATATTAAAGTTAAACCAGAAACTGCTAGGGCAATAATTTTTTTCATAGAGATCCTGTTTTTATAATGATTATAGCGATCTTGTTAATATCCCGCCGCTTGACCATCTTTGCGTGATTCCGAAGCACCATAATAGACCTTATTTATAGCATCATATTGAATGGCTTGGTAGCCGCCATAACTACCACTATCAAATTCGATTTTATGCCCTTTGTCCATCAATCCCCTGATAGTTTGGTAAGGAATATCTGATTCAAAAGCGACAATGCCACCATCTTCAATGTATTTAGCGTTTTCTTCAGTAGGTTCTGTTGAACCAAAATGCTGCCAACGGGTAGCATCTCCAGCCTCTTGTAGGTTCATACCAAAATCAATCAGGTTGGTAATGATCTGTACATGCCCTTGAGGTTGCATTGCACCTCCCATAACGCCAAAGCTGATAAAGGGTTGGCCATCTTTCATGATAAAGGCTGGTATAATGGTGTGAAATGGACGTTTTCCTGGTGCGTATACATTGGCATGAGACTCCTCCAATGAGAAAAGTTCTCCCCGATCTTGAAAAATAAAACCCAAACCTGGGACCACAACACCAGATCCCATACCACGATAATTACTTTGTATTAAAGAAACCATGTTGCCATCTTTGTCGGCAGTGGTGAGATAAATGGTATCTCCCTGATACAATGCAGGATTTCCGTTATCGACTCTTTTTGCTGCCTTTTCTTGAATGAGTTTGGCGCGTTCCTTGGCATATGTTTTAGAGAGTAACCCTTTTAAAGGCACCTGAAAAAAATCCATATCAGCATAAAATTTAGCCCTATCTTCAAACACTAATTTTTTGGCTTCAATCATAATATGTAAAGCTTGTTCACTTAAAAAGCCCATTTTTTTTAGATCATATAATTCAAGGATGTTGAGCATTTGCAAGGCAGAAATACCTTGACCATTGGGCGGTAGTTCAAAAACATCATAGCCACGGTAGTTAGTTGCCTGGGGTTCAACCCATGTGGAATGATGTTCCGCCAAATCTCGATAGCGTAAATAACCATTATTTTTTTTCATAAAATTATCGATTTTCTTAGCGATCTCCCCCTTGTAAAAAGCATCGCGTCCAAAGGACGCGATAAGGGATAAGGTGTTGGCAAGATCGGGGTTTTTAAAGATTTGCCCTTTTTGTGGTGCTTGTCCATTAATGGTATAGGTTTCTTTAAAAGCGCCAGGCTGTGGAGAGAGTCTTGGGACACTTTTATTCCAGTAATAAGCAATTAACTCCGTTAAGGGAAAACCATTTTTAGCATAATCAATGGCGGGTTGTAGATTTTGCTGCATATTGAGTTTGCCAAATTTTTTGTGCATTTCAAACCAGCCATCTACCGCCCCCGGAACCGAGATGGGCAACATGCCATAGGGAGGAATAGTCGTTTTTCCTAATTTAGAAATTTCTGACTTTAATATTTTTAAGCTTAAACCTTGAGGTGAGCGCCCACTTGCATTTAAACCATATAGTTTTTGAGATTTGTTATCCCAAATAATGGCGAATAAATCTCCTCCAACACCACTACCCGTCGGTTCCATTAGGCCCAAAGCAGCGTTGGTAGCAATAGCTGCATCCACTGCGCTGCCTCCTTTTTTTAGAATATCTAGTCCAATTTGAGTAGCCAATGGCTGACTAGTGGCAACCATACCATGCTGAGCAATCACCTCAGAACGCGTGGCGAAATTCAAACCTGTCACTCTATCGGGGGCGCTTTGGGCACTTGGTGAGATAAAAAAAGATAAAAAGGAGAACAAAATGGCGAGTTTTAACCTAAGCATGATGAATATCCCGAGACAATCTTTGTGATAAGTGTGAGTCTATCTTAGGGTTATCTGAAGGGAATCGCAAACTTGAGGCAAAGAATCTCTTTTGAGATGAGTTTGGTTGTACTCATCGGAAAGAAAAAATTAAGGGCAATAGAAGAAAGACTTTCTTCTATTGCCCTTAATTTAGGTGTTTTTTACCAAATCTTAACGCGTTTTTCTGGTGCAAGATAAAGCTTATCATTGGGTTGAACATTAAAAGCTGTATACCAAGCGTCAATATTGCGAACCGTCAAAGCTCTATACTGTCCAGGCGCATGGCCATTGGTGGCAATTCTGGCTCTCATGGCTTCTTCACGCATTTTTGAAGCCCAAGTTTGCGCGTAGCCAATGAAGAAACGTTGATCACCAGTAAATCCATCAATGACAGGTGCTTGTTGACCATTTAATGAGGCGCGATAGGCATCATAGGTTGCCGCAAGGCCTGCCACGTCTGCGATGTTTTCGCCTAGAGTTAGTTTGCCATTGACATGTATATCTGGATAGGGCTTATAGGTATCATATTGATCGGCCAACGCTTGTCCTTGTTTAGCAAAACGGGCAAAATCATCTTTTGTCCACCAGTTACGCATAGCCCCAGTAGAATCGAATGCTGCGCCATTGTTATCAAAGCTATGACTAATTTCATGACCAATGACCGCACCAATAGCACCATAGTTATAAGCAGCATCTGCTTTGGCATCAAAGAAGGGGGGTTGTAAAATACCGGCTGGGAAATTTAAAGCATTTTGTACGGGCAAGTTCACGGCATTGACGACTTGAGGTGACATCCACCATTCGCCTTTATCCATGGGCTGACCAATTTTAGCCAGTTGATGAGCGTATTCCGTTTTCTCTCCGTTGATCATGTTGGTATAAGCGCTATTGGCATCTACCCTGTAATGACTATAGTCTCGCCAATGATCTGGATATCCTACACCTACGACCAATGAAGCGACTTTTGCTAGTGCTTCAGTTTTAGTGGTGTCAGCCATCCATTGGATATTTTGTACGCGTTTGCCAAAAGCGGTGACAATTTGCTCCACCATAGAGGAGACTTCTTTTTTAGCAGAAGCAGGGAAGTATTTGTCAACATAGGCACGTCCGACAGCATCGCTTAAATAAACATCTAGTGCCGCCAATGCTCTTTTATCACGACTTCTTTGTTGAGGTGTGCCTGATAAGGTGGTGCCGTAAAAAGCGAAATGAGTTTGATCAATGGCCGATGGTAATACTGAAGCATGTGAGTTGATCTGATGGAAAACTAGCCAGTCTTTCCATGAATCCAATGGCTCTGAGGCAACTAAAGCCGCTAGAGTGGTTATGGCATGAGCATGATAGGCTGCAAATTTTTGCTGATGGCCTAGGTTGGCAGCCTCTAGGAATAATGACCAGTCTATGCCTGGTGCTTTGCTGTCAAAATAGGCCCTGCTCCAAATTGCAGATGATTGGGTAAAATCTTCACTCTCTTCTCTGCTAACGTGAGCTTGTGCAATTTTAGTTTCTAAAGCAAAAATGCGCACTGCTTTGGTCGATGCATTACTGATACCTGCTTTAGTCAGTAATTCTTCAATATAAGCTTTATAAGTGGTGCGAATTTTGGCTATTTTGGGATCCGAAGATAAATAATATTCACGCTCTGGCATTCCTAGTCCACCTTGTAAAAAATAAGGCAGGACTTCACCCGGGGTTGATAATCCTTGGGTGACAAAAATACCAAAGAGGTTTTCGGTGAAAAAATTGGTGGCATTCAAAGGATCCACATCAGCGCGCAAGTTAGCGCCCAAGATTTGGGATAGTTTGGATTTATTGGTGATTGCTGCATAGCGATTAAGTGTTTCTTGAATGGGATTCATACCTGCGGCTTCTATAGCATCTGTATCAATAAATGCTTTGTAAAAATCGGCAATTCTAGCCTCATTACTGCCCGCTGCATGGGTTGAATGAAGCAGGCCATCGATAAGCTCAGCATTGTTGCTTTCAGTTTCTTTGGAGGCGACTAAGAAAGCGCCCACACTGGAACGATCTGCTGGAATTTTTGTAGTTTTCATCCAATTGCCATTGGCATAGGAATAAAAGTCATCACCAGGTTTAACTGAGGTATCCATTGAAGCAATCGTTATTCCTATGTTTTTGTCCATGGTCTCATGGGTTTCAGTTGCCATCTTGACTGGTTTTTCAGTGGTATTTAGAGAACAGCCACTGATGCTTAAAAACACTGAAGCCGAGAGCACAAACGCTGAAAATAGAGGTTTTGACATGATATCTCCTAATGATTGTTCTTCTTAAAGGCATGGAAGCCGCAACAGTTTACCTGAATCAAGGCGATTAAGTAAATGAATCCTCTTTAACGGTATTTTCGATGGTCTATTTAGATTGAGCGTATTTTTTTAAATGTGCTTTTTGGCACTAGGTCGTTTAATTTTCTTAGAAAATAACCATGCGCTAAGCGTGAGAATAAAAAAATTATCCCAATAAAATACATCTGCTGTATTTGTGACTGAATTCATAATACAAAATTAATACTATATCACCAAGCAGAATAAGCAGCCAAAGTTGCAATAATTCCAGCTAATAGAATGGCCGCTAATTCAGTCAACCCTAAGGTTTTGTTTCTGGATCGATGGCATAATAGCTGATGTTTATGCATAATAGTATTAAGGGATTACTCAATTGATGTTAAAATTAGGAGATTTCATTTCCTTCACTTTTATGATGTATATACCTAAGTGACTTGAGTAAATAGAAGATATCGAATGCATGAATATGAAAAATCCGCAGAAGCTATTGCAGCTTTGAATGAAGAACAGTTTCGAGTTACTCAGCAAAATGGCACAGAGCATCCGGGGACTGGAGAATTTTTAAATAATAAAGAAAAGGGTATTTATGTGGATATTGTTTCTGGAGAGCCCTTATTTGCATCCTCTGCCAAATTTGATTCAGGCTGTGGTTGGCCCAGCTTTAGCAAACCCATTGAGAAAGTTTATGTGAAAGAACTTTCTGATATTACTCATGGCATGAGAAGAGTGGAAGTTCGCTCAACCATTGGAGACAGTCATCTAGGGCATGTTTTCACTGATGGGCCAGAGGACAAAGGTGGATTGCGTTATTGCATTAATTCTGCTTCCTTGCGTTTTATCTCTCTGAAAGATATGCAAGCGCAAGGTTATGGGGATTATATTACTCAAGTGGAGGAATAATCATGTCGATTGAAAAAGCGGTGTTAGCGGGTGGTTGTTTTTGGGGAATGCAGGAACTTATTCGTAAGTTAAATGGAGTTGAGTCCACGCGTGTGGGATACACTGGTGGTGATGTGAAAAATGCCACTTATCGTAATCACGGAACTCATGCTGAAGGCATCGAAATTATTTTTGATAATAGCATTTTGAGTTACCGAAAAATTTTAGAATTCTTTTTTCAAATTCATGATCCCACAACAGCGTACCAACAAGGGAATGATCGAGGTGCATCATATCGCTCCGCTATTTACACAGTTTCGGAGCAACAGCGTTTAGAAGCATTAAACGCTGTTGCAGATGCTAATGCATCGGGTCTTTGGCCTAAACCCGTTGTGACTGAAGTTGAACCCCTAGGAGACTTTTGGGAAGCAGAACCAGAGCACCAAGATTATCTTCAACATTTTCCCAGTGGTTACACCTGTCATTTTATTCGACCTGAGTGGGTATTGCCGAGAAGGAAAGATAATTAAAGATCTTTTGACATCTTAATAATCACATTTTTTGAACCATTGTCTGAAATTTGGATATCACGACTGATTTCCTTGAACCCCATTTTAAGGTAAAGGGGTTCACCTGGCAGAGTAGATCCTAATTCTATCCGTTTAAAACCATGCGCACGTGCAGCCTGCTCTCCAAGCTGTAAAAGTTTGCTTCCAATACCCAGACGGGTCCAATCTGGATGAGTATACATGGCTCTTATTCTAGCGGCATCAGTGCTGGGATCGCTGAAACTATCATCTCGTCCTTTAGTGTGATCTCCACCATAGAGAGTCTTTCTTTTTCCCCATCCACCACAGCCAATCATAATTGTTTTACCTGCTTTTATGGTTTCGATCACAAAATAAGTCTGATCTTCAAGCAAAGTACGATCTAAGCCCATGGATTGTTTGGCTGCATTAATTTCAGCTGTTGTAAGGAAGGATTTCATATTACATTCAATTGATGCCTGCATAAGTTCAATAATCTGCGGTATATCGGCTGAACTCGCTATGCGATGTGTTATTTGTATGATTGGCGAATTAACGGGCATAATTATGACTCTTCATCAGTTACAACTTTACTAAATTAGAAAAGTACATTGAAATATTGTCAATGTCTAACTTTAGTTGGTAATCTAC
>PCTP01000058.1:0-2866 GCA_002770795.1 Gammaproteobacteria bacterium CG22_combo_CG10-13_8_21_14_all_40_8
ACAATAATGATATTATCAGAGCCGATGATCAAGATCGACTGATGGTAGGCACAGCCAATGGTAACTTGGTCAGGGTCAAAACCGATCGCACCGCAGAATTAGTGTGGCCAGGAGATGATGGCCCTGGAGGTTTAGAAAGTGTCGGTGGTTTCTCTAATCTATCCGATGATCATCAAGGTAACCTGTGGGTTCGTGGCGGCTTTCCGGATGCCAATGATGCTTCTCAAGGTACAGGTGCGCTTAGAATGATTAATGGCAACAGCTTAATGACTGCTGTAGCTGCTGGTATGAGATGTTGGTCTGGCGTGGCGTGGGATACGGATGGAAAAACCGTTTATGTGGCTAACAAAAACTTAATTTTCAAAGTGACCACTTTAGATGGACGCACCATTGCAGACAATTTACTGGATCCACCCAGCGGTTCAGCAACTCAAGAGCCATTGAAAACCTATACCATCATGGACTCACCACCCATTGATGTGCCCTTAGTAGATTTTGATAAGGCGCGAATTGCTTGGGACATTCTACAGCCTAAAGAAGAAACCACCGCCCCTTCTGCCTCTATTCCTGAAACAAGTAGTGGTGGTAGCACTGGACTTGCAATCATACTCTTATTGTTGATGATGGGTTATAGACGTTCAAAATTCATCCAAAAATAATAATTGCCTATAAAAAAGGCCTCGCAAGAGGCCTTTTTTTATGTTTTTACCCCGATTTAAACAAATTTTCATCATAAAGTTGAACTTCTTGTTAAAATTGGTCATGCTTTACTCAGGAATTAAACTTTAAGATATTTTTATCTATAAAAATGATACACAAAAGCAACCAGCAATATGACCGCCCCTCCAGAGCCAATATATTTAGGCATATGCTGCTTCTTTTCGTGTTGCTATTTACCCTACCAGCGTTCAGCTCTGATGCAAAAGTCAAAGGCATGAGATTTTGGCAATCTCCTGATCGCACGCGTGTGGTACTGGATCTGAGTGATGCAGTGAATGCCAACGTCTTTAGTTTGCAATCCCCAGAACGTATCGTCATAGATCTTCCAAATACTGAATTTGGGCTAGATCTCGATGCAGTCACGGTGACTTCAGATTTAGTCGATAAAGTCAGACAAAGCGCCACAACAGAAAATCAAGGTATTCGAATTGTTCTGGATCTTAAAAGCCCTGCCATTGTCAAAACCTTCAATTTAAAGCCTTATTTGGAATATGGGCACCGCCTCGTGATTGATTTAACCAATAACACCAACCAAAAAATTCCTCCCAAAAAGTCTCTCGCTCAATTACATGTGGACAATGTCATCATTGCAGTTGATGCGGGTCATGGTGGAGAAGATCCTGGCGCATCTGGATACACCAAAAAACAAGAAAAATATATTACTTTAGCTTTAGCCAAAAAATTGGTCACCAGACTAAATAAGATCGATGGTATTACCGCCTTTCTTACCCGAGATGGCGATTACTATGTGGGACTACATAAAAGAACATTCATAGCCAGACAACAGAGAGCCCATATTTTTGTCTCTATTCATGCAGATGCCTTCCCCAATAAAAAAGTGAAAGGTGCATCCATTTGGACCTTATCCAACAAACGCTCCAACTCTGAAGTAGGTCGCTGGCTGGCCTCCAAAGCCAACGAAGATTTATTAGGGGTAGATGATGATCTGGATCTCAAGCAATTTGATCCACAAGTTGCTCAAACCCTTGTGAGCCTTTCTTTAGAGTATGCTGTTGGTTCCAGTATCGATATTGCTAAAGATGTGTTAAGCAATTTAAAGTCTGTTTCAGTTTTACACAGCCCACATCCACGCCAAGAAAGTTTTGCAGTACTCACTTCTCCCGGCATTCCCTCAATTCTGGTTGAGAGTGGATTTATATCCAATCCAAACGATGAAAAAAACCTGAGTTCAATAAATTATCAAAATAAATTTACTCAAGCGCTTACATCTGGCCTACTCCATTATATAAAAAATCATCCGCCTGAAGGGACTAAATTCGCCAGTTTAAATTCACAAAAAATCAATCATTTGGTTAAGTCTGGAGAAACCCTTAGCGCGATTGCATTGAGCTATGGCGTCACGGTGAATGACATCAAATCATCTAATCAACTCAGTGGCAATCTCGTCAAAATAGGACAAGTTTTACAAATACCTCAATGAACAAACCCATCAGAATTCATCAACTTGATCAAATTATCGCTGATCAAATTGCTGCAGGTGAGGTCGTCGAAAGACCAGCCTCCGTCGTCAAAGAAATTGTTGAGAACAGCTTGGATTCTGGCGCGACTCACATTGAAATTGCCGTAGAAAAAGCAGGTTCAAGACTTATCTCAATTAAAGATAATGGTCATGGCATTCATCCCGATGACTTAGCCCTTGCGCTAAAAAGACATGCAACCAGTAAAATTTTTAAAACCCAAGATCTCGCTTCTATCAATACTCTTGGTTTTAGAGGAGAAGCGCTGGCCAGTATTGCATCTGTTTCCCAATTGACGCTCACCTCTAGATTAAAAGATGCGGACTATGCTTTTCAAGCGATTGCCGAAGGTCCAAATAGGCAAGTAGAAGTCACTCCCGCAGCCCTGGGGTTTGGTACACAAGTTGATATTCGTGATTTATTTTTCAACACACCAGCGAGAAGACGCTTTTTAAGAGCAGAAAAAACCGAATTCCACCATATTGAAATGATGGTTAACCGTTTTGCTTTAAGCCATCCTCAGATACAAATTCAATTAAAAAATAATGGGAAATGGGTTAAACAATTCCAAATTGCCCATGACAGGGAAGGCCAAGAAAAACGCATCGCTCAAATTATGGGAAAGGAATTCATTGCCCATGCAGTTCATTTTTCTTTGGAGTTTGAGG
>PCTP01000058.1:2901-3185 GCA_002770795.1 Gammaproteobacteria bacterium CG22_combo_CG10-13_8_21_14_all_40_8
TATCACAGAAGTCAAAATGATGGACAATACTTCTTTGTCAATAAACGCCATATTCAAGATCGCGTCATTTCACATGCTATCCGCGAAGCTTATGGTGATCAACTTCCCCAAGGCAGGATCTGTAGTTACCTACTGTTTTTTGAATTATCCCCTCATGACCTAGATGTCAATGTACACCCAACCAAGCATGAAGTGCGTTTTCACCAAAGCCGTATGGTGCATGATTTTTTGGTGAGAGCGATTCATCAAGTATTAAGAGAAGGACAACAACTCAATGAGCAAGA
>PCTP01000058.1:3222-10821 GCA_002770795.1 Gammaproteobacteria bacterium CG22_combo_CG10-13_8_21_14_all_40_8
CAACCTATTCCATTAAAGAACATTAAAGAACATCAAAAAGCCTATGGTTTGCTTTTAGCCACATCATCAAAAAATGCATCTACCCATAAACCAGTGTTCTATGAAGAAACTAAAATCCAGCCTGAAAAAACAGCCATTGTAAAACCACTGAGTCATTCACAGCAACCTGAGAAAATTTGGGTACTTCACAACAGTCATTTGCTTTTCCAGGAAAAAACAACTTTCTATATTCTCTCCATACGACATTATTTCTTATCTTACCATGTACCCAAATGGCAGAAGGATTTTAAAGAAAATAATATATCCTCAAAAAAAATACTCTTTCCAACCAGTTATCAAATTTCTGGATTAGAATATAAACAATTTGAGGCACAACAAACTAGACTGGCTACCCTTGGATTTGTTTATCGATTAGAATCTGCACAATCTCAGCGAGCACTAAAGTTTTTAAGTATTCCGGCCTTTTTAGAAGGCATTCCCTTAACCATGGTTATAGAATCACTTTATCATAGCATCAACCAACGCCATGAAGAGATGAAATTAATAGAGCTGATGAAGACTTTCATAAAAAACATCTGTGAGCATTCCAGTGCGATACCAACCTATATTGAATTTTTTCAATTGCAGAAACAACCTCAACTTCTATCCTGGATTGAAAAAAACGATCTGATGCCATCACCATGTATAAAACCTCTTTCACCAGAAAATTTAATCTATTTATTTCAGGATATACCCGTTGTTGAATAAATTGCTCCACCAAAAAACTATCTTGTGTCTGATGGGACCCACGGCATCGGGTAAAACAGATCTAGCCATGCGCATTGCCGATCAACTACCTGTTGACATCATAAGTGTGGACTCAGCGTTAATTTATCAAGGAATGAATATAGGTACAGCAAAACCCACTTCAGAAGAATTAGCCAATTACCCTCATCAACTTATTGATATTTGTGATCCCTTGGAATCCTATTCAACGGCTCAATTTATTGAGGACGCCAGCCATTTAATCCAACAAAGTCAAAATAATCATAAAATTCCCCTTCTAGTGGGGGGCACCATGCTTTATTTTAGAGCCTTACTTCAAGGTATTAGTGAACTGCCTAAAGCCAATGAGGAAATCAGAGCCCAACTCACAAAAGAGGCTGAACAACATGGTTGGCAATTTATGCATGATAAATTAGCCCTTGTTGATCCTGTTTCGGCAAAACGCATTCACCCAAATGATCCCCAAAGAATTCAACGAGCTCTGGAAGTGTTTCACGTTTCCGGGAAATCTCTCACCCAAAATCAGTTGGATAATAAACCCCAGAAATTTCCTTGGCCTTCCGTCAATATCGCACTGGCCCCTCAAAACCGTGAAAGCTTAAGAGCGCGTATTGCACAGCGTTTCCATCTCATGTTAGAGCAAGGTTTTGAACAAGAAGTCACTGACTTAAAAAACCGAGGAGATCTCCATCTAGATCTTCCTTCAATGCGCTGCGTCGGATATCGCCAAATGTGGCAATATCTGGATGAAGACATCGACTATCCTGAAATGGTTTTTAGAGGCATTACCGCCACCAGACAACTCGCTAAAAGACAAATGACCTGGCTTAGATCATGGGATGATTTACACTGGCTAGACACTGGAGAGCCTTTAAACTATCAATACATTAAGAACATTCTATCAGGCTAAAATAAAATCATCCTTCACCATCACTTATTGTTAGATAAATGCTATGATCTGCAAAAAGCATCATTCTTTGAAAACAGGCTCTTTCCCTGTAATCATTCAATAAGTTGAAGATTTTCAAAATGTGGACTATCTTAAATAACAAAGCTTAAACCAAAAAATAATCATGATTATCTGATAATTTTTTGGTAAAACAATAATGATAATAAAGGAGCCTATCATGTCCAAAGGACAATCCTTGCAAGACCCGTTTTTAAATGCATTAAGACGAGAAAAAATTCCTGTAGCCATTTATTTAGTGAACGGTATCAAACTTCAGGGTCAAATCGACTCTTTTGACCAATTTGTGATTCTGCTAAAAAGCCAAGTCAGTCAAATGGTCTATAAGCATGCCATATCGACCGTGGTTCCAGCAAGAAATATCAAGCTCAATCACCTTGTTGTTGATGGCCAACCAGAAAATGCTGTAGTTAATGAAGAGGATGATAAGGAAGAACATCCAGGGAATTCTTAAAATTAATTTAGGCTAACTTTTTATCAGTGACTCAAATATTTCTAAATTCAAGTTAGAATCCAAAGTGAATCTGACTTGAATTTCTCAGAATTATCCCCATAATCACATAACTACCATAACTACCATAACTACCATAACTACATTGTTGAACATTGTTGAAGTTGAACTCAACACTTCATCACATTTCTTAAATACTTATTTGGAGCAATCATCGTTGTTTGAACGTCATGAAGGGGGTAACCAAGCCATATTGGTACATGTCGACTTTCCACAGGGCCCATACCATCAACAATCTAGAGAAGACAAACAAGAATTCATTGAACTGGTACGCTCCGCTGGTATTGAACAACTTGCCATGTTGACTCTAAAGCGCGATAAACCCGACGCAAAATTTTTTGTGGGGACGGGGAAAATAGAAGAATTATCCGCCTTGGTAGATACCCTTGAAGCCCCTTTGGTGTTATTTAACCATAGTTTATCTCCGGCTCAAGAGCGTAACATCGAAGCGGCAACCAAATGTCGTGTAGTTGATAGAACTGGTCTCATTTTAGATATTTTTGCGCAAAGAGCCCAATCCTATGAAGGGAAACTCCAAGTCGAATTAGCCCAACTCAAACATATGTCAACGAGACTTATTCGCGGATGGACGCACTTAGAGCGTCAAAAAGGCGGTATTGGACTTCGTGGACCTGGTGAAACTCAATTAGAAACGGATCGCCGCTTACTGAGAGGGCGTATTAAATGGATAGAATCTCGATTAAACAAAGTGGATAAACAACGCCAGCAAAGCCGACAAGCAAGGAAAAAAGCACATTTACCCACGCTGTCACTCACAGGTTACACTAATGCGGGAAAATCCACCTTATTCAACTTGATAACCGAAGCGGATGTTTTTGCCGCCGATCAACTCTTTGCCACCCTCGATCCAGTCATTCGCAAAGTCCATTGGCCAGAATCTGGGCAGGTGGTTTTGGCAGATACGGTTGGATTTATCCGACATCTCCCTCACGATGTCGTGGCAGCCTTCAAAGCAACTTTACAAGAAAGTAAAGAAGCCAGTCTATTACTGCACATCATTGATGCCAGTGATGAACGCCGAGATGAAAACATCAAACAGGTTTACCGTGTTTTAGAAGAGATCGGCGCAGATTCTGTGCCTACGCTTGAAATATATAATAAAATTGATACCATTCCAGGGGCTGTTCCTCGAATTGATTATGATAATCAAGATAGACCGGTGCGAGTATGGGTCTCTGCTGTCACTGGTGCAGGACTCGATCTTTTACAAGAGGCCATTGGCATTCGACTAGGAGAAGTGGCTCTAGATTATCTGATCTCACTGCCGCCACAGTTTGGTAAAGCTCGAGCACAACTCTATCAAGCTGCCGCCGTTATTGATGAGTCCATCTCCGATGACGGCCTTTGGAATATGCACATTCAGATGTCTCGATCAGAATGGGAACAAATTAAACGAAATACGGGTGTCGATCTGTCTCTATATAGACAGCAAGATCATGAACAACCAGAAAATCTACTACCAGAGAGCTTTGAATATTCTGACTTTGATGAGCTCGATCAAGATCCGATAGACGACATAGATAAAAGTTAACATTATTTTTATGACAACTATTTTTATGAAAACAATACAATAACGGAGAAGGCTATGCCTTGGAATGAACCCGAAAACAATAAAGATAAAGATCCTTGGAATCGAAACAAGAAAAATGGTGGCCCACCAGATTTGGATGATCTGTTAAAATCCTTTTTAAGTAAATTTAGCGGCAACAAAAAAGGCGGTTCTGCAGGATCTGCTGGTTTAGGATTAGGCGCTATTCTTACCATATTAGCCATAGCTTGGGCTTCACTCGGTATTTATACGATCAAAGAACAAGAACAAGCACTGATCCTCAGATTTGGCGCTTACCATAGAACTGAAACAGCTGGACTACATTGGATACCAAGGGGTATAGAACAAAAAATTATCGTGGATGTTGAAAAAATCCGCCCCATACAAATTCAAGCAGAAATGTTAACACGAGGCGCCAGTATTGTGCAGGTGGACTTTGGTGTGCAATATCGAGTGGATAACCCAGCAAACTATACTTTTAATCTCACGGGGACCGATGAAACAGTCCGGGCTGTAGCAGAAACAGCACTTCGCCAAGTGATAGGTGATTCTTCTCTGGATGATATTTTGACTGAGGGGAAAAGCCTCATTAGAACCCGTACTTCCGACATTATGCAAAGCATCTTAGCAGACTATAAGGCTGGCATTAAAATCACCAACGTCACTGTTGGTGACTCAAGAGCACCTGCAGCTGTTAAAGCGGCCTTTGATGACGTGACATCAGCCAAAGCGGACAACGCTAAATATATTCAAGAAGCCGAGGCCTATACCAATAAAGAAGTCCCACTTGCAGAAGGTATTGCCGAACAATACAAACAGGATGCCTTGGCTTATAGTCAAAAAGTTGTAGCGGATGCAGAAGGCCGTGTCGCCTTATTTGAAAAACTACTTCCCCTGTATAAAGCCGCCCCCGAAGTCACCAGAAGACGTCTTTACCTTGAAACCATGGAACAAGTCATGGCAAATGTGGACAAGGTTATCGTGGACAAACAAAGTAACCAACTCAATATGTTGTCTCTTGATTCAATTTTAGCCCAAAAAAATAAAGGAGAAAATAAATGAGTAATCGTACTTTTACCATGCTTCTGGTTCTTTTTGTCCTTTTATTTATTGGTAGTCAAAGCGTATTCACCATTAACCAATATGAACAAGGCCTGACCAAAAAATTTGGAAAAATAGAAAGGAAAGCGGATGGTTCACCCAGCTTGTATGGACCCGGCATTCACTTTCGTATTCCTTTTATTGAAAAAGTTGTCCTAATGGATGGCAGGATCCAAACCCTTGACGGTGCTGCGGAAAGAGTGAGTACCAACAAAAAAATCGACCTCATGGTTGATGCCTTTGTAAAATGGCGTATCACAGACTTCTCAAAATTTTATTTAAGAACTCAAGGTGAAATATTCAAAGCCAATCAACTACTCGAAAGGATCATGAATAACGCATTAAGAGCTGAATATGGACGAAATAGTGTCATTGATGCCATTTATGAAAAAAGAGATGTGATGATGCAAAATATCAAAGATACGGCCAATGAAAGTGCCCCAGAAATTGGCGTCACTATAGTGGATGTGCGTATCAAACAGTCTAACTATCCCACTGACGTCAGTGAAAGTGTCTTTAAACAAATGCGGGCAGAAAGAGCACAAGCAGCCACAAAATACCGTTCTGAGGGCCAGAAACAAGCCACATTCATTCGTGCAGACACCGATAAACAAGTCACCATTTTGACGTCTCAAGGCGAACTAACAGCGAGAAAATTAAGAGCCGACGCTGACGCTAAAATAGCTAAAATTTATTCAGATGCTTTTAACAAAGATCCAGAATTTTATGATTTTTTAAGAAGTTTAGAAGCCTATAGAAATTCCTTTAGCAAAGGCCATGACACCATGGTTCTATCACCTGACAATGACTTTTTCCGTTACTTTAGTAAAGAAAAGTAATTTCCGTTGCCTACAAGATAACTGATTATATTTTTATATCGTTATCTTGTAGGCGTAGCATACAAAAACCATTGTTAATCGCATTGGAGCCGCTCGATGGATTGGTCACTCTTATTAAAGGCATTGGGGTTAATGTTAGTCATTGAGGGGATCAGCCCTTTTATATCCCCTTTTAGCTGGAAAAAACTCATTCTAAAAATGGCTACAACCCCGAACCATAAATTGCGCATCTACGGATTAATCAGCATGCTTGCAGGACTGCTTCTCATCTATGTGGCCCACGCCTAAAACAAGGGTTTTACATCAGCATTTTTTGTATGGGAGAAGAATTACAGCGTAATTTGTTATTTTTTTAATCTATTTACAAAAAAAACACTGATATTCGTCGCTGGAAAAGGTAAAATGTACGGCTTTCCTGGTGACAACATCAGATCCATTACATTCAAAGACACTAATCATGGCAAAATCAGTTGTAATTCTTGGCACCCAATGGGGAGACGAAGGTAAAGGTAAAGTCGTCGATCTATTAACAGACAAAGCAAAATATGTTGTTCGTTATCAGGGTGGGCATAATGCAGGACATACTCTGGTTCTTGATGGTAAAAAAACCATCCTACACCTGATCCCCTCTGGTGTATTAAGAAAAGATGTTAAATGCCTTATCGGCAATGGTGTGGTACTTTCGCCTGAAGCCCTCCTTAAAGAAATGGCTGAATTGGAAGCCAAAGGGATTCCAGTTCGCGAGCGCCTACAAATCAGTCCTGCCTGTACTTTGATTCTTCCTTATCATGTTGCTCTGGATCAAGCTAGAGAACTTGCACTTGGAGTAAACGCTATTGGCACCACTGGGCGAGGCATTGGACCCGCTTATGAAGATAAGGCGGCCAGAAGAGGATTAAGATTGGCAGATCTAGCCGATATGGAAAGCTTTGCCAAAAAACTCAAAGAAGTGTTGGATTATCACAATTTTGTTCTCACTCAATATTTCAAAGTGGACGCCATCGATTTTGATCAGCTTTTAAATGCATGTAAAGGTTATGCGCTAGAACTATTACCATTAATTGGTGATATTCCAGAAATATTACATCAAGCTCGTGAAAATAAAGACAATCTGTTATTTGAAGGTGCTCAGGGTTCACTACTCGACATAGATCACGGCACATTTCCCTTTGTGACTTCCTCCAATACAACTGCAGGTGGCACAGCGACTGGTAGTGGTTATGGCCCATTATTCTTGGACTATGTATTAGGTATCACTAAAGCCTACACCACTCGCGTCGGTGGGGGTCCTTTCGTCACAGAGCTGAAAGACGCTATAGGAAAACATCTGTCTAGTGTTGGACATGAAGTGGGTGCCACAACAGGGCGTCAAAGAAGATGTGGTTGGTTAGATGCCGTTGCTTTAAAGCGTGCAGTGAACATCAATAGTGTGACTGGTCTCTGTTTAACCAAGTTAGATGTTTTGGATGGACTGGATACGGTGAAGATTTGCACCCAGTATCTTTGTAAAATCCAGGGAGAAATGAATGTACCGCCTCTAGGCGCTTCCGCATTTGACTCCATTGAACCTCAATATATTGAAATGCCAGGCTGGAAAGAATCTACCGTTGGCGTTCAATCCTTAGATCAGCTGCCACAAGCTGCAAAAAACTATATTAAAAAAATAGAAGAAGTCACTGGTGTTCCCATTGATATTATTTCAACTGGTCCAGATCGTAACGAAACAATCATTCTTCGCCACCCTTTTGCATAATTCCACAGACAGTTGGTGTCGCTAAAAACGACTATTTCGTTTTCAGCGACACCAGCTCTTCAATCTCTGTGCTTAGATTTTAAGAGGAGCTGA
>PCTP01000058.1:10827-18780 GCA_002770795.1 Gammaproteobacteria bacterium CG22_combo_CG10-13_8_21_14_all_40_8
TAGCTAAATTTTTCACCCTGAAACCTGCGAGCTTCTAGCCTTGCTGAGTTCGAGCATCCTGAGGTAGCACGGGTATACACGGGTATACACGGGTATATATAGTTGTCTAACATTCATCCAAACTATCCTCTCAACATCATTATATTGGACTTTTTTAATTTATTTACACCCTTCTAGTTGTAATTTGAAGAATTCTAGGGTAGTATCCTGCCCTCAATTGCGGGGTGGAGCAGCCTGGTAGCTCGTCGGGCTCATAACCCGAAGGTCGTTGGTTCAAATCCAGCCCCCGCAACCAAATTACGGATAGGTTTCAATCATTGCTTTAAAAATGAATCGAATTTATCAAAAATTAAAGCCCCTTTTTAGGGGCTTTTTAATATCAGCAAGCTGGCTTTGTCAGAATAAAAATTTGTCTTGCTAGTTGCTTAATCAGCAATTAAATTGAGAGTAGCACGGGTATAGGGGGCAAATGCCCTTTTTTTTATTGGCAAAAAACAGTCATTTTTTTATATACCCGACCTATCTGAAAATGTAGCAAGGTATAGAATATAAATTGAGTAATCCTACTACCATGAGTAACATCAGCCGACTCAACGAAATTATTCAACCTGCTGTCGCAGCATCGGGATATGAATTTGTGGGTATTGAATACAAACCAGCGGGCAAGCATTCCATTCTTTGTGTTTATATTGATCATGAAAATGGTATTTCCGTTGATGATTGTGCCATTTGTAGTCATCAAATCAGCGCATTACTAGATGTAGAAGATCCCATTGCTGGTGAATACAATCTTCAGGTCTCTTCTCCGGGATTAGATAGACCCTTATTTAATGCAGCACAATTTCAGCAATATTTAGGGGAAGAGGTTAAAGTTAAATTACACAGTGCCGTTAAAGGCCAACGTAATCTTAAAGGTAAAATCAGCCAAGTCGTCGAAGATGAGATCAGTATAAAAACGGAAAGTGAAGTATTAACTTTTAATATTCATCAACTGAACCGTGCAAATATTATCCCAAATTGGTAAAATTGAAAATTGCAAATACTGTCAGCCGCTTTTAGACAGTTTTTTAGAGGCATAAATCATGAATAAAGAAATTTTGTTGGTTGTAGAAGCCGTCTCAAACGAAAAAGACGTTGCCCCAGACCTGATCTTCGGCGCTTTGGAAGCAGCTTTGGCAATGGCCACCAAGAAAAAGCAAGGAACCGACATAGAGGTTAGAGTTTGTATTGACCATAGTACAGGTGAATATGACACTTTTAGACGCTGGGAAGTGATTGAAGATGCGCCAGAGGGCATGGAACATCCTTATCGTCAAATCGGTATTTCTGCTGCACAGGCTCATGATAAAGATTTAAAGATCGGTGAATTTTTAGAAGAACCTATTGAGTCTATTGAATTTGGTCGAATCGCCGCTCAAACAGCTAAGCAAGTTATCGTCCAGAAAGTCAGAGAAGCTGAAAGAGCCAAAGTCGTTAAAGCCTTTGAGAGCCGTATTGGTGAATTATTAACGGGTATCGTTAAACGAGCCGGACGAGACAGCGTTATTCTAGATTTAGGGAATAACGCCGAAGCTATTTTACCCAAAGAAGAAATGATTCCCAAAGAGACTTTCCGTGCTGGTGATAGAGTTCGTGCCTACTTAAAATCCGTAAGAAATGAAACAAGAGGACCGAGTCTTTTAGTCAGTCGAACCGATCCAGAAATGCTGGAAGAACTGTTTAGAATTGAAGTCCCAGAAATTGGCGAAACCCTCATCGATATCGTTGCAGCAGCTCGCGATCCAGGCTCCAGAGCCAAAATCGCCGTCAAAGCCAATGATCGTAGAATCGATCCAGTCGGCGCTTGCGTGGGCATGAGAGGTTCAAGAGTTCAGGCTGTGACCAATGAACTCAATGGCGAAAGAGTCGATATTATCGTTTGGGATGAAAATGATGCTCAGTACGTTATTAATGCCATGTCTCCTGCTATTGTCGCTTCTCTCGTAGTTGATGAAGACAAACATTCCATGGATATCGCTGTAGCAGATGATAATTTAGCCCAAGCCATTGGCCGTAACGGACAAAATATTCGATTAGCCAGTCAATTGACGGGATGGCAACTCAATGTCATGTCTATAGAAGAAATGGAATCTAGAGGTGAAGCTGAAAGTGATCGTCTAGTGAACATGTTCATTAAAGAGTTTGATGTGGATGAAGACCTGGCAACATTTTTAGTCGAAGAAGGCTTTACTTGCGCAGAAGACGTCGCTTATATCCCGATACAAGAAATGTTGGAAATCGATGGCTTTGATGAAGAACTCGTTGAAGAGTTAAAAATTCGTGCGAAAAACGCCCTGCTAACCAAAGCGATTGCCAAAGAAGAAAATTTAGAAAGCAGCCAGCCTACGCAGGATCTACTTGATATGGAGGGCATGGATAAACATTTAGCCCTAGTTCTTGCAAGTAAAGGCATCTGTAGCATGGAAGATCTGGCAGAACAATCTGTCGACGAGCTATTAGAATTCAAAGAGTTAGATGCTGAAAAAGCAGCAAAACTCATTATGACCGCACGCAAACCATGGTTTGAAAACCAAGAATAAATTGCAGCGAGTGGAGTGAACTAATGTCAAATATTACCGTAAAAGATCTTGCCAATACAGTGGGGACGCCTGTCGAAACCCTATTGAGCCAATTGAAACAATCTGGAATTGAGGTTGAAAGTGGCGATGATCAGTTATCTAACGATCAAAAGACAACTCTACTCAATTTCCTGCGAAAGTCACATCATTCTGACAATGCCGAACCTCGGAAAATTACTTTAAGACGATCCGAAAAATCAACACTTAAAAGTAAGTTGGGCGGAAAGAGCTCGACGGTTCAAATTGAGGTGAAGAAAAGAAGAACTTTTATTAAAAGATCTTCTAATGAAGACTTTAATTCCAGTGCTGAGGAATCACACTCAAGCGAAGCGATGACAGAAGAAATCATCGCTCCAAAGGTAGAGACAAAAACAGAGGCGAAGATTGAAAAAGCACCTGTTATTGTCAAAACTGCAGAACAATTGGCTGAAGAAGCGGCTCAAAAGCAAGCCGCTGAAGAAAAAGCCTTTGAAGAAGCCATTGCCAAAAAAGAAGCTGAAATTAATCAAGCGATTGAATTAAAAGTTAAATCCGTTGTTCAAGAAGCCGAATTAAAGGTACTAGAAGCCGCTAAACTAGAAGCTAAAAAGCAAGCGGAGGCCGAAGCCGAAAAATTAGCAAAAGAAGCGGCTAAACAGGCTGAAAAAGCAGCGAAAAATAACAGAGTTGAACCTATACAAATGGTTGAGGATGATAGCTCATCAGACAAATCCTCCGATAAAAAAGCGCGTCGAGGCAACTTCACCACACCAGATAAGCCAAAAGCGAGTTTCGGTAAAGGTAGAAAAGGCAAAAAATCTAAAAAAGAAGAGCTCGGTTTATCTTCTGAACAAAGCAGAGGACGTAAGTCTAAGCGCTCTAAATCAACGGCTCCTTCTACATTACAACATGAATTTTCTGTACCCACGGAAAAAAAGGTTTTGTCCATCACTATCAGTGAAACTATTTCTGTTGCCGAACTTGCTCAAAAAATGAGTGTAAAAGCTGTCGAAGTGATCAAAGCTCTGATGGGTCTCGGCGTGATGGCCACCATTAATCAGGTACTCGATCAAGAAACTGCGGCATTGGTGACTGAAGAAATGGGCCATGAAGTCAAAATGGTCAGCTTGGACGATCTTGAAACCGATGCACTAAACGATGATTCAACCGATGAAAACACCTTATCACTGACTCGACCAGCAGTTGTCACCATCATGGGTCACGTCGATCATGGTAAAACATCTCTTCTCGACTATATTCGTGAAACTCGCGTTACAGCGAATGAAGCTGGCGGGATTACACAGCACATTGGTGCTTATCATGTACAAACTGAACGTGGTGTCATCACCTTTTTAGATACACCCGGCCACGCTGCATTCACAGCCATGAGAGCTCGTGGTGCAAAATCAACAGACATCGTTGTTCTGATTGTTGCTGCAGACGATGGTGTGATGCCTCAAACCATCGAAGCTATTCAACATGCAAAGGCTGCTGGTGTACCCATTATTGTTGCCGTGAATAAAATGGATAAAGAATCAGCAGATCCCGATCGCGTTAAAAATGAACTGTCACAATATGGTGTGTTATCAGAAGATTGGGGCGGAGAATCTCAGTTCGCTCACGTTTCAGCCAAAACCGGTTTAGGTGTCGACGATTTGCTTGAGAAGATCTCTATCCAAGCCGAATTGATGGAACTGACAGCACCGATTGAAGGCCGAGCAAAAGGCACCATTATTGAAGCTCGTTTAGATAAAGGTTTAGGTCCAGTTTCCACCGTATTGGTTCAATCTGGTACGTTGCGTAAAGGCGATATTTTATTGGCTGGTCTACATTTTGGTAAGGTTCGTTTATTAAGAGATGAAAATGGCAATGCCGTTGATTCAGCAGGCCCTTCTATTCCAATCGAAGTGTTAGGTTTATCAGGTGTTCCAGATGCTGGCGATGAAGCCAGTGTGGTTTCAGACGAAAGAAAAGCCAATGAAGTGGCTCTACATCGTCAAAGAAAATTCCGTGAAGCGAAGATCGCTCGTCAACAAAAAACTAAACTTGAAAATATGTTTAGTAACATTGGTGAAGCCGCTGTTGACTCGCTCAATTTATTAATCAAAGCGGATGTTCAAGGCTCAATTGAGGCGCTATCAGAATCATTGACGAATCTGTCTACCCCAGAAATTACGGTAAAAGTTGTGGCCACTGGTGTGGGTGGTATCACAGAGACTGATGCGAATCTAGCCGCAGCCTCTAATGCCTCTATTATCGGTTTTAATGTCCGTGCCGATACCTCTGCGCGAAAAGCGATTGAAACTCATGGGATTGACTTACGTTATTACAGCGTCATTTATGATGTGGTCAACGAAGTGAAAGCCGCCATGACCGGCATGCTTGCACCAGAATTTAGACAAGAAATTATTGGTCTTGCTGAAGTTCGTGATGTGTTTAAATCACCTAAATTTGGCGCAATTGCAGGCTGTATGGTTATAGAAGGTCATATCAAGAAATCTAATCCAATACGCGTGTTACGTGACAATGTTGTGATTTATGAAGGTGAACTGGAATCACTAAGACGCTTCAAAGACGATGTCAACGATGTTCGAAATGGCATGGAATGTGGTATCGGTGTTAAAAACTACAACGATGTCAGAGCAGGCGATCAAATCGAAGTGTTTGAAATCATTGAAGTCAAACGAACCTTGTAAATTAGGAAGACAAGATGAAAGAATATAGTCGTACCGACAGAGTCGGAGATCAGATCCAAAAAGAACTCGCACAAATCATACAGCGAGAAGTCAGAGATCCCAGACTCGCCTCTACGACTATTACTGCCGTCCAAACGTCTAAAGACATGCGTTATGCTAAAATCTATGTCACTTTTATGGGTGTAGATGATGCCGTTATTATTAAGGAAGATATTACGGCACTCAATAAAGCCAAGGGATTTTTCAGAACGCACTTAGGCAAAGCCATGAGTCTAAGACTCGTCCCTGAGTTGAGCTTTATCTATGATGAATCTATCGTGCGTGGAGATGTCTTAAGTCGTCTCATCGACAAAGCGATATCTTCTGATAAAGAGAATCACACCGATGATCCTGAAGAATCTTTACCAGAATAACCATCCAACTTACCAACCTTCTGAAACCAAACCCATCTTTGATGGTTTTATCTTTTACTCTAAACAGGTAGCCTAAAACTATGGGAAGACGTCGTAAAAGTGGCCGCAATATTGACGGTATCATACTCCTCAACAAAGCTGGGGACAAAACATCCAATTTTGAATTACAACAGGTTCGGCGTTTATTCAATGCCAATAAAGCGGGTCATACTGGTAGTCTCGATCCTATTGCCACAGGGATGCTGCCCATCTGTTTTGGTGAATCCACTAAATTTTCACAGTATTTACTCGATTCCGATAAAGGCTACACCGTTATTGGTAAATTAGGTGAGAAAACCGAAACTTCAGATCGGGAAGGAGAAATTATTCAAACCGCAGAGGTCAATGTCAGCCTGGAACAGCTTCAACTGGTATTAAAGCAATTTCGCGGCGAGATCCAACAAGTCCCCTCGATGTATTCAGCCTTGAAACATGAAGGCCAGCCCTTATACAAATACGCAAGGCAAGGCATCGTTATCGAAAGGCAAGCCCGAACTCAACAAATTTATTTATTAGAACTAGAAACTTTCGAAAGCCCTTATTTTCAACTCCGCGTAGAATGTTCTAAAGGCACCTATATTCGTAATCTGGTTGAAGACATTGGAGATACTCTCGGCTGTGGTGCCCATGTGACCGAACTACATCGTGATTTTGTCGGTCATTTTGATGCCATGGATATGATTTCTTTTGATGAACTCGAAGCCCTGAAACAAACCCAAGGATTCGAGGGGATAGATGAACAACTCCTTCCCGTAGATAGTGCGATTGCCGATATGCAAGCACTCAGACTCACAGCGGAAATGAGCCACTATATTTTGCAAGGGCAAGCCGTGATGATTGCCCATGCGCCAACCGATGAATTACTCAGACTATTCTCCCACGAAGGGCAGTTTTTAGGTGTTGCAGCCATGGATGAAAATGGACTGATAGCCCCTAAAAGATTGATTTCTTCGATTTAATTCATTGTTCTATGCTATAAATCTATTGTACAGCCCCTTTGCTTACTGTAAAATGTTGGCTCGCTGTTGCGGCTGAAATAGTGATCGGTCGTGATACTTTACTATCATTAAAAAGAGGTTCTCACTATGGCATTAAATGCTGAAGATAAAGCTAAGATTGTTGCTGAATATGCACAGGGTAAAGATGATACCGGCTCTCCTGAAGTTCAGATAGCCTTGTTGACTCACAGAATTAACGATCTGCAAGGTCACTTCAAAGTGAACAAACAAGATCATCATTCTCGCCGTGGACTATTAAGAATGGTTAGCCAAAGACGTAAGTTACTTGATTACCTAAAAGGTAAAAACGTAGCTCGTTATTCTGACTTGATTAAAAGATTAGAACTACGTCGATAAGGTAAAACTAAGGGGCTCAGGCCCCTTTTTATTTAGAAGTTGAATTTATACCCTTGCCATCTCAAAAAGCTTGATTTCAGCAAGATTATAAGCTCCAAAACAAGTGGATATTTTTTATTGAAGGCACCATTTATACCTAAAGATCTTCGGCTCATTCTATCGGCACATGACAAAAACCAGTTTAAATCATATAACATCACCCTCTAAGACAGATCGATTTATACTGCATTCATTCAAACCCTTAGAAGAGCATATAGAGCGTTTTTAGGTATAAGTGGAAACCTGATATAAAATTATTCGAATACATTAAAACTGAAATAAAGAAAGGAAATGAAATAGTGAATCCCATAAGTAAGCAATTCCAATTTGGTCAACATCGCGTTAATTTAGAAACAGGCCGCATTGCACGTCAAGCCACAGGCGCAGTACTCGTTAATGTAGAAGATACGGTTGTTTTAGTCACCGTTGTCGGAAAGAAAGAAGCAAAACCAGGTCAAGACTTTTTCCCTTTAACCGTTAATTATATGGAAAAAACCTATGCCGCTGGCAAAATCCCTGGCGGATTTAGAAAGCGCGAAGGCCAACCTAGCGAACATGAAACACTCACCAGCCGCCTCATTGATCGCCCTATTCGCCCTTTATTCCCAGAAGGCTTTAACAATGAAGTTCAAGTCATTGCCACTGTCATGTCATTAAATCCAAAAGTTCAGCCAGATATGGTGGCCATGATTGGTGTTTCAGCTGCTTTAGAAATTTCAGGCATTCCTTTCAACGGCCCCATCGGCGCAGCACGCGTGGGCTATATTGATGGACAGTATGTATTAAATCCTGATCAAGAAACATTGAAAAACTC
>PCTP01000060.1 GCA_002770795.1 Gammaproteobacteria bacterium CG22_combo_CG10-13_8_21_14_all_40_8
CAACAAATTTCCTTAAATGTTCCAGCTTCTACCAAAGTATTGCCATGACTTTAGGGGATGAACAACAGCTGCCAATCCCTGACTATATCAATGCCGTTGTTCAAGTCGCCACCTCTCTTGAACCTATCAATTTATTGGATCACTTACAATCTATTGAAAATGCACAAGGCAGAGATCGCCAAACCCAATTAAGATGGCAATCTCGCCCCTTAGATCTAGATATTTTATTCTATGAGGATTTAACCCTCAAATCACCAAGACTGACAATTCCCCATGGTGGTATACAAACTAGAGACTTTGTATTAGTGCCATTATTGGAAATAGCGCCACAACTTTGCTTCCCAAGTGGCGAGAAAGTTGCTAAATACCGAGAGAGCTGCAACACTTATCAATTAAAGAAGCTGGATATTCCAGCCATAACTTCCTTGATGAATAAATAGAGTGATAAAGAGACAAAATGGATGAAAGACAATAATCTATCACGTTCAGAAAATCAGGCTTCCCCTCAAAAATTTTTGGTGGTTGAAGGGCCTATAGGTGTGGGGAAGACCACCTTGGCGACTAAATTGGCACAAACTTTTTCAGCACAAACCGTTCTGGAAGATGCTTGGGCCAATCCATTTTTAGAAAAATTTTATCAAAACCCCGTGGAAGCGGCACTACCTGCTCAATTATTTTTTCTTTTTCAAAGGCATAAGCAAATGAAGGAGTTACAACAATCTGACCTGTTTAACCCCCATATTGTGTCTGATTATCTGATTGACAAAGATTGTTTGTTTGCCAAAGAAACCTTATCGGCAGATGAGTTTGATCTCTACCAACAAGTCTATCAACATCTGTCTATCCAACGCCCACATCCAGATTTGGTGATTTATCTGCAAGCCCCCGTTAAAATATTACTCAAACGCGTGCGAAACCGTGGGCGCAAAGAAGAAACATTGATTCAGCCCAGCTATCTCCAAAGAATCGTAGAAGCCTACACCCATTTTTTTCATTATTATCAAGACTCCCCTTTGTTGATTGTGAATGCATCTGGCATAGATTTAGTCAATAATGAACAGCATTACCAACAATTAATTGATAAAATAAATAGCATTCAGGGTGGTAGAAATTACTTTAACCCTTTATCCCTTTAAACGGCTTGTTAACAGCACCTAATTCGAGAAACGCCATGTCTAAAACCACCCTCAGCCATTTAATGCTAATGAAGCATCATAAACAGAAAATGGCTTGCTTAACGGCTTATGATGCCAGCTTTGCATATCAGGTTTCTCAGGCAGGCACAGATATCATTCTGGTTGGAGACTCCTTAGGCATGGTCATTCAGGGCTTAGAGACGACCGTTCCCGTGACCCTAGAGCAAATGGTCTACCATACCAAAGCCGTCGCCAGAGGTATTGCAAAAACAGAACATCAAGCTTTTTTAATGGCCGATCTACCCTTTATGACTTATGCCACCCCAGAACAATGCTACCAATCTTCGGCACAACTGATGCAAGCCGGTGCGCAAATGGTTAAATTGGAAGGTGGGCATTGGCTGATCCCAACCATTAAAGGTCTGACAGAAAGAGGTATATCTGTCTGTGGTCATTTAGGACTCACACCGCAATCTGTAGATATTTTAGGCGGTTACAAAGTCCAAGGACGAGATAATGAGTCTGCCAAACAAATATTACATGATGCCAAAGCTTTGGTAGAAGCTGGGGTAAAAATGTTGGTACTTGAATGTGTCCCCACCCCGCTTGCCAAGCAAGTGGCCGATTCTGTTGCCATTCCCGTCATTGGGATAGGAGCAGGCCCTGATACCGATGCTCAAGTTTTAGTGCTAACGGATATGCTCGGTATCACACCGGGTTTCAAAGCCAAATTTGTTAAAGATTTTATGGTCGATGCCAATAATATTCCCGAGGCATTGGCCGCTTTTGTTAAGGCGGTAAAATCTGGAGAATTTCCTGCTGCGGAACATTGTTTTTCTTAAACGATAAAAACGCATAAGTGGTTAACATAGCGTTAATTGGAATTTGTTTGATATAATCAGCTTTCATGCTTATCAACCACTTCTATTCCATGCAAACGCTAAACTCCATTACCGCCCTTCAAGCAACAATTAAAAACCTTAAAGCAGAGGGAAAAACCATTGGTTTTGTGCCCACTATGGGTAATTTGCATCAAGGACATTTATCCTTGGTAGAAACGGCTCAAAAGCATTGTGATGTGACATTGGTCAGTATTTTTGTCAATCCTTTACAATTTGGTGCCAACGAAGATTTAGATAAATATCCCAGGACCTTAGAGCAAGATCAAACCAAACTGCAATCACTGAATACGGATTATTTATTTTTTCCAAGCCCTCAAATGATGTATCCAGAAGGTGCAGATAATCATACCTTTGTAGAAGTACCTTTTTTGTCGCAACTCTATTGTGGCATTGATCGTCCAGGACATTTTCGTGGTGTCACCACCATTGTCAACAAACTGTTCCATCTTGTTCAACCCGATGTGGCTGTTTTTGGTAGAAAAGATTTCCAACAATTGGCCATTATTCAAAAGATGGTGAAGGACTTTTATATGCCAGTCAAAATACTCAGTGTTGAAACCCACAGAGAGAAAAATGGTCTTGCCATGAGCTCAAGGAATCATTTTTTGACAGCAGAGCAAAAAGATAGTGCTGGTTTTTTATATCAACAACTTCAATCCACAAAAGATCAGATCATTCAGGGTAACAAAGACTACCTGGCACTTGAAGAGCAGGCCATAAACAACCTAAAACAAGCTGGATTTAAACCTGAATACTTCAATATTAGAACACAGAAACGCCTAGTTTCCCCCACTCCCACAGAGACAAAACTTGTTATTCTCACAGCAAGTTACTATGGAAAACCTCGACTCATTGACAATATTTCCTTTGAAATCAGTTAACAAACTCAGCGAATAAGTAAGAATGATATAATTTTCTTGAAAGATTTGACCAAATATCATTCTCCATCTAACTTTAATCATACTGAACTGCTTTTGTTGTAGCGACTTGCGTTAGATGATAAAAACCAGATAGCCCAAAAATAACTGAAGTCTCTAAAGGTATCTTTTAAGTTTAACTCTAGGAGTGCATCTTGAGACCA
>PCTP01000021.1:0-1593 GCA_002770795.1 Gammaproteobacteria bacterium CG22_combo_CG10-13_8_21_14_all_40_8
AAACTGCATGTAAAGTAATGTTGTTTTCAAAATACACCGAAAACTTTTCATAATCCCATCGGCTAATCGGGGGGACACCTACAGCGGGCACTTTTTTTAATGGCTCTCCAAATGCTTCAAGAACAGTTTGTTTTGAGTCGCCATGCTTGGGCATTTTTGTCGAGTGATCACCTTGTTGCATCACGGGTACTAATATTTCCCCCTTAGGAGGCTCTGTGGCATTTACTATAAGCGAAGAGCCTAAGGTGGCAACTAGTAATAGAGGGTAAAATGCTTTCATGTAAAACTCCTATCAGGATTTTTCTCAAACCCTATGAAGGTTAAACCACTTTATGATTACGCAGGATTTTTGACTCTTGGCGCATTATATGCCCGATAATAGCATCTCTGTCAACTTCACGGATACGTTCGAAGGTCACGACAAGATCATATTGTTGTTCCAAAGGGGTACATTTAACCACTTTGGCGTAACAAAGAATAGCCGCAATGGATTCTGGTAATATGAGCTCAACCATTACCAAACTATCCATTTTTAAAGGGCTATCTACAACGACCCTTAAGCCATTGCCACTGATAGAGACAGCTCTACGAGCGGCATGCTCCGAAAGATATTGCCTCATTGCTATTTCGCCAGCTAACTGAATTCTTTTGTCTAATTTGCTTAAATAGGATTGGACTTCAGGTTTCTTGTCAATAGGCTGTAAACTCTGCTTCGCTTCCCATTTTATGCCTTGAAGCTCTTGAATTAACTGGAAAGATACTGGCAATTGTTTTTCTAGTTCATCTAAATTTGGAAGTGTAGAATGTGGATTTACATGTGAAAAATTCACCACAATTTCATCTTCAATTCTATAAAACTCTCTACGTTCACTAGTCATGTTTTTTCAAGTACCTGCAATAATTTTTGTTAAAAATACACTCAAACCTATTGATAAACAACTCATTTCTCTCTGAATTATCCACAAAAACCACCTTGCATAGCAATAAATTATTTTATATTTAATATCACGAATATTTAGTTCTCATCCCTCTAAACTGTTATGATTGCTACTTATGTCTTATTCAGGGTGTTTCCTGTTAAGAATTGCTTAATTCAAAGAAAAATCTTATTTATGATTAAACCTGTATCATTATTTGTTGGCCTACGTTACACAAGAGCCAAGCGAAAAAATCATTTTATCTCCTTTATCGCATTAGTCTCAATGCTCGGAATTGCATTGGGGGTTATGGTGCTTATCACGGTGATGTCCGTGATGAATGGTTTTGAAGCCGAGTTGAGAACAAGAATTTTGGGAATGACACCCCATATTGTGGTGGATGATCTTCGAGGAAATTTAGATGATTGGGAAAGTCTCAGTCAATCTTTCTTAAAAAGAAAAGATATCGTCGCTGCAGCACCTTTTGTTCAGACCCAGGGCATGATGAGAGCCAATGATAACGATCAGTTTGGGATGATTCAGGGGGTTGAACCCGCGTTAGAGTCGAAGGTATCCATTGTCGCAGACAATATGGTGTACGGGAAATTATCCGATCTAAGAGCAGGTGAATGGAATATTGTCTTAGGCAATTCATTCGCGCAAAACCTAGGGCTTT
>PCTP01000021.1:1602-2147 GCA_002770795.1 Gammaproteobacteria bacterium CG22_combo_CG10-13_8_21_14_all_40_8
ATAAAGTCACCTTGATGGTAGTGGAGGGAAGTAATATTACACCAGCCGGCATGGTGCCTCGATTTAGACGCTTTACTTTGGTCGGTACCTTCCAAGTTCGTGCTGAAATGGATTCTTCATTAGCGATTATTCATCTTCAAGATGCACAAAAATTATTACGCATAAATCAGGCTGTGACAGGCATTCGCCTAAAGGTAGAAAATGTATTGCAGGCGGGTGAAATAGCCGCTCAAATTCGTCATAACTTACTGGGTCCATATCGAGCCTATGATTGGACCTATACCCAAGGCACTTTATTTAAAGCCGTGCAAATGGAGAAGGCTATGATGTCTTTATTACTGGCGTTTATCATCGCTGTTGCAGCATTTAATATTGTATCAACCTTGGTCATGGTGGTTACCGATAAACAGGCGGATATTGCTATCTTAAAAACATTTGGTGCGACACCTCGAACTATCATGGGCATATTTTTAGTGCAAGGAAGTGTCAATGGCATAGTCGGTACTTTTATCGGCATTGCATCAGGAATTGTACTTTCTCTGAAC
>PCTP01000021.1:2161-3327 GCA_002770795.1 Gammaproteobacteria bacterium CG22_combo_CG10-13_8_21_14_all_40_8
GACATGGATTGAACATACCTTTGGAGTTAGTTTGCTGGCTAAGGGGGTTTATTTTATTGATTTTTTACCATCAAAGTTGGAATGGAGTGATGTTATTCATGTGGCAATTGTGGCTTTGGCCATGTCTTTTGTCGCTACTTTATATCCTTCTTGGAGAGCATCTAAAGTCAAACCAGCAGAGGCTTTACGTTATGAGTAATCAGCTGTTCAATGTGATAGAAGCCAGCAACATTTCTAAAGAGTTTCGTGATGGAAAGCGCATTATTAAAGTCTTAGATGGTGTCGACTTTTCTGTGCAAAAAGGTGAAATGGTTTCCATCGTTGGCAGTTCGGGTAGTGGTAAAAGTACTTTGCTACATATTTTAGGTGCTTTGGATTCACCTACTCAAGGAACTGTTTTGATAAACTCTCAACCTATTCATCAATATAATGAAAAAATGCAAGCCAAAATTCGTAATAAAAACTTAGGTTTCGTTTACCAATTTCATCATTTGCTTGCAGAATTTAGCGCCCTTGAAAATGTCGCCTTGCCCTGTTTATTAGCGGGCTATAGCATTAAAAATGCGCAATTAAGGGCGACCAAACTAATTGAAGCCGTGGGATTAAGTGATCGCTCAACACACAAACCTGGTGAATTATCGGGGGGAGAGAAACAACGCATTGCCTTTGCAAGAGCCTTAGCAACACAACCCGGTTGTGTTTTAGCGGATGAGCCGACAGGGAATTTAGACCAAGAAACCGCTAAGGATGTATTTAAATGGATGTGTTCTCTCAATGAAAGATTTGAAACCAGCTTTGTGATGGTGACACACGATCAACAACTTGCAGCCAAAACAGATAGGGTGCTTACTTTAACCAAAGGTGTCTTGAGTTAGAAGGGCTATTTTAGACCTTTTGATATTGAATCCTGTATTACTTCAGAAATAAGTTTTAGGGTAGTACAGGTATCAATCGCCAAAGTTAAAGGTTCTCTTCAGATTTTAATTTTTTTCTTTGATGCCGTCGGTTTTTCCAGTTACTTCCCACATTTACACGCCAGATTAGGTTGATGAGTAGATAACCGAGTAATGCAGCTATTGAGCCTGCAACAAAACAGCCAAATAAAAATGGTTGCCAAATTTCCAGTAAACTTGTACTCAGCCAATGGAAACTTAATTCAAATTGTA
>PCTP01000082.1:0-204 GCA_002770795.1 Gammaproteobacteria bacterium CG22_combo_CG10-13_8_21_14_all_40_8
AGGTTAACTCAATAAACTCGGTTTTTATATGTATTTTTCCACGAGCTTTTTCTTGTTTCAGGCTAAAGAGATCATTTTGAATGTCTGATTCTATCAATGGCTCAGTTTCGCCCATGAGTTCAAGCAGTGAAGAGTTTGTAGTTGCTGGTAATCGTTGTTTGGGAAGAACATCCAGTAACTCATCATAGCGTTTTTGGGTCAGAT
>PCTP01000082.1:249-2842 GCA_002770795.1 Gammaproteobacteria bacterium CG22_combo_CG10-13_8_21_14_all_40_8
CCTTATCTGTACCGTGAATCCTGTTAAGCTTTTCTAGATCTTTATAGCACTGTGTATTCAGCCACAGATCATTTCGTCCAGATAAAGCCCAACGTGTCACATTATACTTAGGTTGTTTTTTGACAGAAATGGGGTGTGATGCATTTTGAAACACAAGTGCTTGGCTGTTTTTACAACGAGCCAATACCTCAATGGGCAAGGCCCATTGATAGCTCTTTAATTGGCTCAAGAAATGAAAAAGTTCTGCTATCCTCAGCCATTCCCCTTCTATATGGGTAGACTCAGTTTGGTAGCGACCTGGTCTAAAATCAAAAACTTCGACATCACTGCCATAAATGATAAATGCTTCACAATCCTTTGGGATCACCCGTTGCAAATATTGTTGATAATCCTCTAAGGTCATTTCATGATGCACATAACGTTGAAATTTTTGAAAAGCAATCGCATGATTCCAAATCACTTTGATTTTTCGACCAGAAGCCGTCAATAAAGTTTGTGGTGCAAGGCGAGTCGATCCGTGCCAGTTTTCATTGTCTGAATAGGGATTGTCCCATTCCATCACAACTGCTTCGTAGCCTTGATCCAGATAGCAATCTAACAAACCAGCGGAAACCGCCTGTTCATTGATATAGGCAATTTTAGGTTGAACAGATAAATATTTTTGATAACTCTGTTGCCCTAAACGTAAATTCTGCTCATTAACTTCAGCCGGAATCAATGGCCCGATGATCTGGCTATCACCACTGGCAATCACTTCACATTGATGAGTTTTCGCCAATTGTGACAATGTCTGGATCCATAGAGGATCTACCGCTTGAATACAATCCAAGGTGTAGGCTGTCAACTCAATACCGACAGGAATTTTTTGCTGTTGCACTAAATTTAATAGAGGCCAATAACAGTGTTTAACCACTTCAACATGTTGATGTTTTTCAATGGAAGAAAACGCCAAATTAAGATGGAAAATGCTATATATTAAAGGGACTGTTTCAGTCATCATACTGAACCCTAATCTTGGAGAGAGCGGCAACAGCAAGTTGAATTGCCTGATTTTTTGTCTCAGCTTTTGTCATCACAAAACCTGTACGTTGAGTATGGTTTTGTAATCCCAGAACGCTATCTCCTTTCTGAATATAAATGGATAACATTTCCACGCCTTCTGACTGTTGAGCGTCCTCAATGCCTGTTATGGATTTAACTAATCCTGGCTTTAAATTCAGATAACGGATCGCCACACCACAATTTTGTTTAGGCACTAACTCTTTCGCATCAAGTTTTTCACCTAAGGCTAATCGTAAAGCTTGTTGAATAAAGTTAACGCCGCAATTGAGTGGGATATGAGTCGTCGAAAAATATCCCCCAGATAATCGACCCGCAATTTCTATCACCTTGGCCCCGTTGCTGGTGAGCACCATATCGCCCTTAGCGACACCTGAGGTTATCCCTAAAGCTAAAGCAGCTTTCTCTACCGTTTGTATCACATCCAAACGTTGCGCTGGGTCAAGAGCACTTGGCGAGTCACCACCATTTTCAATCATATAGGGCTTGGTTAAAGGTAACCATTCATAGTTTCTATCGGCAAATCCGAGGGTATAACAACGTCCATCCTCTATTAGGGTTTCGGTGCTAATTTGCGGGCCCTCTAGGTATTCTTCAACCATCACTCGTCCAGTGGGTGATTCTTTTTGGGCGAATAGAAAAGCACTTTCAAACTGCTCAATCTTATCCAGCAACTGCACACCTCTTGCACCGCGACTATCCACAGGTTTAATGATAAATGGCAATCCTGTTTCTTCAGCAAAAACAATCAGATCAGTGGTTGAAGCAACGGCTTTAAATCGTGGGATAGCGATACCTTTTTGTTGCAAGCGTTGTTTCATTAATAATTTATCCGCGACAAGCTGTGCGCTTTCCATGGATAATCCAGGTAATGCTAATTTTTGGGCAACGGTGGCAACACTGATAGGCACATCCGCACACATCGAGATAACGCCATCGATTGAAATGCCTTTTTGTACCAGTTCCCAAGCCTGCAGTGCAATCGCTTCTGCATCATAGGTGCTAACGACTAAGCGATGATGCGCCATAGTAAATCCAGGCGCCTCAGGATTTCCATCTGCAATAATCAACTTCAATCCCATTTGTTGGGCTATTTCTATGCCTTCGCAAGCTTCAACACCGGCACCAATAATGAGTAGAGTCTTATTCATTCGTATGCCCTGTTATTATCCACATTGTGTCATATGTTTTGTGTTTTGTGCTTTGTGCTTTGTGTTTTATGCCTTCGCAAGCTTCAACACCGGCACCAATAATTAGCAAAGTCTTATTCATTAGTGCGCCTTGGTATCATCCACATTGTGTAATCTGAGTGTTTTCACACCTTGCTCTCTTAAGTCCTTTAAGGCATCAAATATTTCTTTTTCCGAAGCAAAAGATGAAATAATCACTTTGTCCCCTGTTTGCCAAGTGACTGTTGCAGGATCAGTGCAAATCCACTCCCCTTGGCGAACGCCCCATTTCAACGATGAGGTATCTAACAAACCATAGACTGGAAAGTTTTGAATTAAATTGGTGTTCGCAACCAGTTGGCTGG
>PCTP01000082.1:2854-3119 GCA_002770795.1 Gammaproteobacteria bacterium CG22_combo_CG10-13_8_21_14_all_40_8
CTCCCCAAAGAAACAAACGACCCGATTGTTCTAAATCGGGTTTAATCTGATCTAAACAGCTTTGCCAATAACTGACTTCCCTACTTCGATACTCGGAAACAATCTGCTTATTACGCTGATACTGGTTGTGCGCTTTTGGTAAATGATGCTGCGCTTTAGTGCTGGCCAAAATGCCAATGATGGGTGATAAATTGCTGTTGTAATGTTCAACGAAAGAGACTGGATAATAACCAACATCCGTTAATGAGCGCACTAAATTTTCCCG
>PCTP01000042.1 GCA_002770795.1 Gammaproteobacteria bacterium CG22_combo_CG10-13_8_21_14_all_40_8
CATTGAACGCTATATCAAACAAAAATTTCAACGTCGTAAAATAAAAGAGTTGGTTGGAAATTACAAGGGGCCTAAAAAGCTTAAATCCTCTGGCAAAGCTGCAGGAAAAAAGAAGCCGAAAAAGAAAAAGTAAATAATTTGCGGATAACTTTGCGGATAACTTTGCGGATAACTTTGCGGATAACAAAGGAGTCCTTCAAAAGACTCTTTCTGCTCATTTCAACTAGGAGCCTGTCCGAGAATAGCGATCGTAGCGAGGGCAAGCCTGATTGGCCGCAGTAGATTAGTCTATTCTCGGACAGGCTCCCAGGGTGTGGCTTTTATTTCAGGACAAGCTTTATAGCCTTTATCAAAGATGACGTGCATTCGCACGCCACTCGGTTTGGAAGAGAGCTACATCTCTACCAAACCAGCGCGCCTTGTTCCTAGCTGCGCATCTTCTGTCGTGATTGGTGTGATCAGTTTTTTTAACTTAGTCATTGTTTTTTATTCTTAGGGCAACCGATATTTTTTTGCGGATATTTGTCCGTAATATCCTTTGATTCTAAAGTCGCTGGAGGTGAATCACCATAATGAATCACACCCTTATCATCTTTCCATTGATAAATTAAATTCTTATTATCTGTGACTAATCCATTATCCACAATGGGCGTGCATTCCACCGCCTTATCCACCGCTTTAGGTAAAGATGAACGCAAAGTCTTCATGACCTCGACTCTCTCTCCATGAGGTAGTCTGATAAAATAAATTAAAGCGCCAATTAAAATCACCAAAATAACAACCATAATTTTTTTCATTGTAAATCTCTCGCTCTAACGGATCTCTTTCATACCACCCATATAGGGTCTTAATACTTCAGGGATCTCAATTGAACCATCTGCTTGTTGATAATTTTCCATCACAGCCACTAGCGTTCTGCCAACGGCTAAACCTGAACCATTGAGACTGTTCAACAACTCTGGCTTACCAGTTTCTGGATTTCTCCATCTAGCTTGCATTCTGCGAGTTTGAAATGATTCAAAATTGCTGCATGATGAAATTTCTCTATAGGTATCTTGAGCAGGTAACCAGACTTCCAAATCATAAGTTTTAGCTGAACTAAAACCAACATCTCCTGAACAAAGAACCATTTTACGATAGGGTAGATTTAATAATTGCAGAATTTTTTCAGCATTTCCAACCAAATCTTCTAAAGCTTGGTAAGAGTCCTCTGGTTTCACCAATTGCACCAACTCTACTTTTTCAAATTGATGTTGACGAATTAAACCTCTGGTATCCTTGCCATAGGATCCCGCTTCACTTCTAAAGCAAGGTGTATGCGCCACAAATTTTAATGGTAATAATTTATCTGAAATAATTTCATCACGGACGATATTAGTCACTGGAACTTCCGCTGTAGGTATCAAATAAAGATCATTTCCATCCTGTGTAGAGCCTTTGATACTGAATAGATCTTCGCCAAACTTGGGTAACTGTCCAGTCCCTAACAAACTTTCACGGTTCACTAAATAAGGTACATAAACTTCCGTATAACCATGCCGTTCTGTATGTACATCCAGCATAAACTGGGTTAAAGCTCTTTGCATACGAGCAATACTACTTTTTAGAACGACAAACCTGGCGCCAGTAATTTTTGCTGCTAAAGGAAAATCTACTTGCTGTAAATTCTCACCTAGGCTCACATGATCTTTGATCTCAAAATCAAAGACTCTTGGGGTGCCCCAAATAGAAACCTCTTGATTATCCTGTTCAGATCGCCCTTCAGGCACTGAATCATGTAGAAGATTAGGCGCTGAAATTTGAATTTCATTAATTTGTGCCAAAACTTCATCTAATTCTGACTTTGCTTGTTCTAACTTCGCACCAAGACCTTCCACTTCAGCGAGTAGTGGAGCAATATCTTGTCCTTTAGCTTTCGCTTGTCCAATGCTCTTAGAACGCGCATTGCGCTCATTTTGAAGCTCTTGAGTAGAAACTTGAAGTGATTTTCTTGACTCTTCGAGTTCATTGAATTTTTCGAGAGGAAAGTCATAACCTCTTTTTAATAAATTAGCCTTAACGGCCTCGCCGTCACTTCTGAGAATTTTTATATCTATCATGTTGTTTCCTGAATGTTCTAATCTTTTGGGTAGAACTTATAAGTTTAAAATTTATGATTTTGAAGCTAAATACACACCTATACCGACGGCCATCAGACTGCCTATAAATGTGATGCCTATATAGCTAGATGCCTTAATCCATTCGCCTCGCTGAATAAAATCCAAGCTATCTAATGAAAACGTTGACATGGTGGTAAATGCGCCTAAAAAGCCAACAATAACACCAGCTCTTATGTTAATGGAAGGGGCTTGCCCTATCTGGCTCCATAACCCCACGAGGTAGCCTATGATAAGGCAACCGAGGAGATTGACCATCAAGGTTCCCCAAGGAAAATCCTTTCCCAACCATATAGCTAAAAGCTGGGTCACAGATAATCTTGAGACTGCACCGATTGCTCCACCTAAAGCCACAGCAAGCATTAACTGAATGTTCAACTAATTCACCGAGTTAACTTTTAATAAGATGAGGGCAATTGTAGCAGTTCTTAAGGGCGTTTGGGCAGCTCTCTTGATTTAAGATACCTTAATTTTTCAGAAATTGACTTTTCTAATCCACGATCAACAGGTTGATAGTAGTTTGTGGCTAATTTAGTCTCAGGAAAATAATTTACACCCGCAGCAAAACCATCGGGTTCATCATGAGGATAACGGTATCCCTCTGATGCCCCTATGCTAGCAGCTAGTTTTGTAGGTGCATTGCGCAGATGCATGGGGACATCGTGTGCTCTGTCCTGTTTGATATCTTGCATGGTTTGTTTAAAGGCTAAATACACCGCGTTACTTTTAGGTGCACAGGCTAAGTAGATGACCACCTGAGCAAGGGAAAGCTCGCCTTCAGGACTCCCTAAACGCTGCTGTGTCTCCCATCCATCCAAAGCAATAGAAAGCCCTCTAGGATCAGCATTTCCAATATCTTCAGAAGCAATTCTAACTAAACGGCGCGCAAGGTATAAAGGATCACAACCTCCATCAAGCATTCTGCAAAACCAATACAAGGATGCATCAGGATCAGAGCCACGAATAGATTTATGCAATGCCGAAATTTGATCATAAAAAATATCACCAGATTTGTCGAAAGCTCGCACTTCATTTTGGAGTAGTTGCGCTAAAATAGCCTCACTCATGATCCTTTGAGAGCCTCGTTCTTCTGCTAGATCCGTGGCGATTTCCAATAAAT
>PCTP01000151.1 GCA_002770795.1 Gammaproteobacteria bacterium CG22_combo_CG10-13_8_21_14_all_40_8
ATAATGATACAAAGTACCCTGATTTCGAACTATTGCGTTTTGAGATGCGCGAATTTCAAAAAAATTTCTTTTTCGGTCGGGCACTATCTATATTGATTTGGCCCAGCCCTTATAACACTGTGATAGCGCCAACAGTTGTTTTAACTGCTCCCCCTCAATCGCTTGGAGTCAATTACTCCTCTATGATGAGCTTAATCAATAAATTCGGATCGGAGAAAGGCACCAAATGCTCTTGAGTTTGCAAGGCGATGTATTTTCCTTTTACTGATTGACTGGTTAAGGATTGATAATATTTTTTTGCTTCTTCTCGCCATAAACGCAATCCCTTTCTGACCTCTGGTTTTTTGGATTTATTGATATAGTCTTGTTCAAAATTTGTATCGATAATCGTGAGAGGAATACGCGAAGGAAAGCCAATGGTGTAGGCTGAATCTAGATCAAGATCATAATCGGCAATTTCTTTGAATAGATTTTGTAAATTATTGATTAGAAGTCTGTTTTTAAAGATAAAATCAACGTAGTCCCAATCGATATCATTATCATCAGTTGATAATTGTTTGAGTAGTTTCATTTCTATGGCATTTTTTTCCTTAGCTCTTTGATCATATTTACCTGCGGCGATATAGCTTAGGTATTCTGGAAGATTTTTTTTAAAGACAGTGACATCATTTTTGTAACGAGACATGGAATAGGGTAGAAGCACATCTGGGTCAATCAATATCACCGACTTCACCGGGGCATCTTTGTGTCGAGTTAAGTAATGGTTAAGTGTCAAATTAGAACTCGCAAATGCAATGATTTGGATATCTTTTAATTGATAGTACTGGATAATTTTATCCAGTTGTTGCGAAAATTTCTGATAGCCTACAGCCGCATTAGAAGTATTTAATACCTGCCCAGCCCTATCAATGGCGATAACTCTATGGGTTTTGGCCAGCTTGGGAGCTAACCGAGCAAACCATGCTGAGTCAGAATTCCAAGAGTTTGTTGGGCCTGAGAGTAATACAACCGTAGGCTTATTTCGTGGCCCATTATCATCTGTCCATTTGGCTGTATGTATTTGAATACCATCAATATTTACCACTTCCTGTATTGACTTTGCAAAGAGGTGTGGAGTAAAAGTCAACCCTAAGAGCAAGGCCAATACCAAAAATGATAGGTGTTTGTTTGTAAAATAATTCATAACAGGCAAATAGCAGACATTAAGTAAATTGAGTGACTTGAGTATAAACTCAAATCTCATCATTCTCCATAGCAGTGTTTGCTCTGCCAAGGGCAACCGCACAAAGGGTCAGACCAGAAAAGTTTAAACTATCAGTATGCTATAAAGCGGGTCACTCCCCCAGTTTGCCTTATTTTGCTAAAAAACTTTGTGCTCTCTGTGCTCTCTGTGGTTCATTGATTGCTCTCTAACCGCTTTCAAAACCATTGAACCACAGAGGACACAGAGGCCACCGAGAAGGTATGGTTTCAGTGATTGTTGTGGCTATTGGATCATATCTACCTGAATATGAATAGTTTTTCGTGATCTAGTCCTGTTTATCTGCCCAGACTTGCGAATTGGCTCAATGCTGGTATGATCTCAAAAAATGTCTCAGTGGTTTTCATGATGTCTAAAAGCGATAATATCTCTATAGGTCAAATCCCTGTTGTTCAGTTGCCGGTTACTCAGGTTTCTGTTGAAAGTGGGAAAAAATATCATACCGATAAAGGCTTTAACGCGATTAAGAATGGGGTTCGTGCTGTTCGCAACCAAGAGCCTGTAGCCCTTGATCGCAAGCCAGCTTGGTTGAAAGTCAAGGTTCCTGATGGGAAGGGCTATCAATCCGTTAAGAATATTGTGAGAAGTCATCGCCTAAGTACCGTCTGTGAAGAATCCATGTGTCCGAATATAGGCGAATGCTGGAGCCATGGCACTGCGACTATTATGATCTTGGGAGATGTTTGCACCAGAGCCTGTCGTTTTTGTGCTGTAGATACAGGCAATCCCAAAGGATGGCTCGATCCTGAAGAACCCGCAAACTCCGGTCAGGCGGTGTTATTAATGAATTTAAAATACATTGTGCTTACCTCTGTTGATCGTGATGATTTAGCGGACGGTGGCGCAGAGCATTATGCGGCTTGTGTGCGTGAAATTAAGCGTGTTAGCCCTCAAACTTCTGTGGAAACCCTTACCCCTGATTTTGGCGGTGATTTTGAGTTAGTGAATAAGGTGCTGGATTCTGGTATTGAGGTTTATGCACAAAATGTTGAAACCGTGAAGCGTTTAACTCATCCAGTCAGAGATCCTAGAGCCAGTTATGAAATTACTTTGGATGTTTTGGAACACGCTAAAAAGTATCGCCCTGATATTTTAACCAAAACCAGTTTGATGTTGGGGTTAGGTGAGACGGATGAGGAAATCATACAAACGCTTCAGGATTTAAGAGCAAGAAATGTAGATATTGTCACTTTGGGGCAATATTTAAGACCCACTAAGAATCATCTAGCAGTGCAACGCTACGTGACACCAGAGCAGTTTGCTGAATATCGTCAAATTGGTTTGGAGATGGGCTTTTTAGAAGTGGTTTCTGGCGCTTTTGTTCGTTCTAGTTATCGCGCAGAACAAGTGCTGGCCAAAAATAACTGTGGGCTGGCGACTAATGTAGGTTAAAACGGTAGCTTAAAGCTTGGCGCGATAATGAGCTATCCTAGCTATTTGTTTTAATCTTGTGTTTCAAAAGTGCTTTGTTCCCACGTCTCTAAATTCTTTTCCGTTAGTTCTCGAATACTTAGAGAATAATTTTTACCACAATAAGAACTCATGGGGTTTTTTAATTGCCCCTGTTTCTGTACAAATTGCTGCAAACTATATTCTAGAAAACGACTCAGCAAAGGTTGAGCGCTATCTCCATAATTTCGAATTAATTCCATTAACAATTCACTACTAAATACCGGGAAATTAGATTCTTCTTCGGCAACGATTTGTAGAATGGTGCTTCGAGTTAGATCATCTCCCGATTTGGAATGTATGATTTTAAAAGCTGTGTACTCTAAGATTAGCTCTTTGACACCAGAAAGGGTGATATAACTACTGGTACTGGTGTCGTAAAGACGTCTGTTAGGATATTTTTTTATTGTTCTGATATTCGACATATTTTTATCCAGATCTTTTTATTCTGCATGAAGAACAGCAAAAAATGGCAACAGTTTGTTATCATTGGTGCGGATATCATGCAACGCTTGAGTGTCGAAGTCAAGCCTTTGAACTATAAGCAATTTATTTGAACAT
>PCTP01000086.1 GCA_002770795.1 Gammaproteobacteria bacterium CG22_combo_CG10-13_8_21_14_all_40_8
AGCGACCAGTGAAGAAATGCGGTCGGCCAACGAAGAAGTGATGGCCATGAACGAGGAGTTGCAGTCGGCTAATGAAGAACTCGAAAGTTCTAAAGAAGAGCTGCAATCGTTAAATGAAGAGTTGACAACCAGCAATTCCAACTTGGAAGCTAAAAATACCGAAAGCGATTTGCTTAATGCAGATCTCTACAACTTATTAAGGAGTTCAGAGACAGCCACCTTAATGCTTGACGCACAACTAAAAATACGTCGCTATTCCCCAGCCATGACCTCTTTAATGAAGCTTATCGATAACGATATTGGGCGTCATATCGATGATCTAGTCAGACTGGTTAATGATCCACTACTCATTCAGGACTGTGGTGCCGTGTTGTTGCACAAAAAGGTTGCCAGTGTCGATAATATTCGTGATAACAATCACCATTGGTTCATGCGCCGAGTACTACCCTACAAAGATGCTCACGGAACAATTGCTGGTGTTGTCGTTAATTATGTTGACATTACTTCACTTAAAGAAGCAGGTGAACGCATTCGCGAGCACACCGAGAAACTGGAGTGGAAGTCTAACTTACTGGCCAAAGCGGCTCCCATTATTGCCCGAGATTCAGACGATCGCATCATTTTTTGGAATCAGGGTGCTGAGACCTTATATGGTTGGACCGAAACCGAGGCGCTTGGAAAAGTCATTTATGAACTCCTGAAAACCGTATCAACACTGTCGTTTGAAAACATTAAGAATGAACTTCTCAGCAAACAAATATGGATTGGTGAATTACTTCATTTCACTAAAAACGGCAATAAGATTCTGGTTGAGAGTCAATGGACCGCCTATCATGATTATACAGGAAACCTGACGGCTATAGTTGAGGTAAATAAAGACATCACCTTGCATCGAGAGGCTCAACAGTCTCTCGCTGAAAGTGAAGTTACCCTCAAGACCATGATGGACTGGACATACAACTGGGAATATTGGCTCGCGCCCAATGGTAACGTCATTTATATGACGCCTTCCGTCTTGCGAATCACTGGATATACTGCAGAGGAATTTGAACGCAACCCAGCGTTATGTAATCTCATCATTCATGAACAAGATACACATCTATGGGAGCGTCATGTAAGTCAGTACCTTGCTCATAACAAGAATGACGTATTCTCAATTAATTTGCGCATTCACCGAAAAAATGGAGAACTGCGCTGGATAAATCACACATCCCATCAAGTGTTCGCCCCCAACGGTGCATATTTAGGCCTTCGAGTCAGTGTGCTAGACATTACCGACAAGAAGTTGGCCGAGGATCAAATTCTGGAGTTAGCAAACTTCGACCCGTTGACGCATTTACCAAACCGTCGCCTGCTTCAGGATCGAATGAACCAGTCATTGATTACGTCCGAACGTAATCAGCAATTCTGTGGATTGCTGATGATTGATCTTGACTATTTCAAAAAAATTAATGATAGCGAAGGCCATGATATTGGGGATAAACTGTTAATTGAAACCGCTCGGAGTTACGTTTTCATTGGACGACTTTGGTACTGGCTATTCCTCTCTATCCTATTTAAAGCGGCTGCCCTTTGCGGAGTTAAAAATTGATAAGTCTTTTATCCAGGATACGCCTAGCGACGTAAATGATACGGCTATTGTTAAAGCCATTCTCGCCATGAGCAAATCTTTGGAGATGGATGTGGTTGCCGAAGGTGTAGAAAACGAAGAGCAAAGAGACTTTCTGCTGGCTTCGGGATGCCAGCTATTTCAGGGTTTTTTATTCGCTAAACCCATGACTATAGAAGATTTCGATAGAATTGTTTCGCTTTCAGATAAGGACTCCAAATGACTACAAATAGGTTTTAGACGTCAAGAATCAACCAATCATCAGACAAAGCAGGTCATTGATATTCAGTTTCGTTGGGAGATATGACAACGAATGGGCTTAGGTTCAATTTCCTTGAGCGCCGCTGGAATTTACTCCAGCTTGCAGATCCCGAGGTGTATACCCAGGTATCACGGGTATCTCTATATTTTCTACGCTCATTCTCAACAATTAAAGAGAAAAAACCTCATCAAAACACTTCCCCAAAATCCCCAACCCCTTCTCAATTAACGCATCTGGCACCGTTAACGGAACCAACATCCGTAACACATTCCCATAAGTTCCACAAGACAACAAAATCAACCCCTTATCTCGCGCTTTAGCTAAAACCTCTGCACAATATTGAGGCGCCGGTTTTCCATCCTGCATCAGCTCCACCGCGATCATGGCTCCCAATCCTCTGACATCTACAATTTGTGGATGCCTATTCTGCATTTCACCGAGTCTTGATCGGAGCAATGCTCCCATAGAATTAGCTCGCTCCAATAATTTTTCTTCCTCAAAAACTTCAATAACGGCTAACGCGGCGGCGCACGCCAGTGGGTTTCCACCGTAAGTGCCACCTAAACCACCTGGGCTGATGGCATCCATGACTTCGGCTCGTCCAGTGATACCTGATAGAGGGAATCCTCCAGCGATGGATTTAGCAAAGGTGGTAATATCAGCGGCAACGCCCATTTGTTCCATCGCAAAAAAAGTGCCGGTGCGGCCTGCTCCAGTTTGTACTTCATCGGCAATTAGCATGATGCCTTCTCGGTCACAGAGTTCGCGTAAGCATTGCATAAACTTGGGGGATGCAACATAGAACCCCCCTTCGCCTTGTACTGGCTCTAAAATAATGGCGGCGATATCGCAGGGTTCTGCGTCATTTTTAAAAATACGCTCGATGGATACCATGGCGTCATCGTCGGAAACGCCATGCAAAGAGCAAGGGAACTCTGCGCGAAACACATTGGCCGACATCAATCCCATGCCTTTGCTGTAAGGCACTACTTTGCCCGTTAAAGCCAAGGCTGCGATTGTGCGACCATGATAACCCGAGGTAAAAGCGATAACACCAGCGCGTTTGGTATAAGCTCTGGCCACTTTTACTGCATTTTCTACCGCTTCTGATCCACTGGTAAATAAGGCGGTTTTTTTGGCAAAGTTTCCTGGAACTAATTCATTTAATTTTTCACAGACTTGCACATAACTTTCATAACCCAACACCATAAAACAAGTATGAGAAAAGTTGTCTAACTGTGCTGCAACGGCGGCTTTGACTTTTGGATGAAGATGTCCGGTATTGAGCACCGCAATACCACCAGCAAAGTCGATAAATTCTCGACCTTCCACATCCCATACAGTGGCAT
>PCTP01000025.1 GCA_002770795.1 Gammaproteobacteria bacterium CG22_combo_CG10-13_8_21_14_all_40_8
ATTGAGCGCCCTTCTGGCATCACCATTGACAACTTGAGCAATGCCTTCCAGCAATGAGGTTTCTACCTCTAAGCCAAGGGATGACAAGTACTGATCTTGCTGAATAGCGCGTTCTAACAACTGAATAATTTGTTCATCACTCAACGGCTTGATCAAGTAGACCCTGGCTCGAGAGAGCAATGCATTATTCAGTTCAAAAGCAGGGTTTTCTGTGGTAGCACCTATAAAAACAATGGTGCCATCTTCCACAAAAGGTAGAAAAGCATCTTGTTGAGACTTATTGAAACGATGGACTTCGTCTACAAACAAAATGGACTTTAGACCTTTTTGTTGGTTGGTTTTCGCTTGCTGCATAACCCATCGGATTTCTTTCACACCAGACATGACTGCTGAAAGGGTATAAAAAATGGAATCGGAAAGTTGTGCGATCATTTTCGCTAAACTGGTTTTCCCAGTGCCTGGTGGTCCCCATAAAATAAATGAGTGCAAACGGCCCTTTTGGATGGATTCAAATAAGGGTTTGCCTGGTTTTAAAATGTGTTGTTGCCCCAGATATTGTTCTAAACTCTGCGGACGCATTCTTGCGGCCAAGGGTTCAAATTCATGAGCAAAAGAATGTTTTTTCTCTGGTGGTTCTGTTGCAAAAAGTTGTTGTTGTTCAGTCATATTTATGGAGCTGGGTTGCTAGTTTCAACTGAATTATCTGATGATGTGTTATCAGTGTCCACAGCTTCTCTTGAATCAACCAACTCGACGCCATCTGGTAACTTAAATATAAATTGTTGGGCATCAATCATCATGTTGGTTTTAGCATTTTTAAAAAAAACCTCAGTTTTTTGATCAAGAGAATCTAGTAACGTCAGGCTTAAAAGATCATTATGAGCAAAGCTGAGATCAACATATTGAAATTGAGAATCATCCTTGGGTAGCAAATGAAAAATCTCTATTTTAACTCCATTATTTTCTGTTTCATGAGATTCGATGCTGAAGTTTTCATATAAATTAGTCATATGGCCAGATAGCAATTGAACAGGGGTGACTCCCATACTCTCATCAATGGAATGTACCACCACCTGCTCAAGATCAACATCATATTGCCAAAGTGCAGTGCCATCAGCGATAAGCAGTTGTTCATAGGGTTGTTTCACTTCCCAGCGGAATTTGCCGGGTTTTTGTATAGAAATAACACCACTGACTTCTTCTGCTTCTTGATCAGCTTTAGAGGAAATTTTTTGAACGAAATCTGCTTGAAAACTATGTAAGTGAGCTAATAAGTGCTCTAATGTCATAATACTGCTTACATCGTCCGTTTTGTTTTGATCGCCCATGGATTTATGACTTTTGATTTCAGACAGCGTTGCATTTTGTGTTTGAGTTACCTTCGAACTTTCATCTGTCGGCAGAGCAACAGATGAAAGACACAATACCGAGACTAACAAAATTTTATACATAAATTTCTCAATAAATTTCGAATTTTTATTCATGATGTTTAGGTACTAAAACTTCTCTAGAACCATTATGCCCCATAGCGCTCACCACGCCCGCGTCTTCCATGGCTTCAATCATTCTGGCTGCTCGATTATAGCCCACCTTTAAACGACGTTGAACAGATGATATAGATGCTTTTCGTGAATGCAACACAAATTCAACGGCTTCATCAAAGAGAGCATCTTTCTCGGGATCATCATCATCAGAACTGGTATTGCCTGGCATCATTTGCGAATCACTGACACCGTTGGTAATTTCTTCAATATAGTCTGGTGCACCTCGGCGTTTCCAATCAGACACGACTTTATGCACTTCTTCGTCTGCAACAAATGCCCCATGCACCCTGACAGGAATGTTGGTACCACCGGGTAAATACAACATGTCCCCTTGCCCTAACAATTGTTCTGCCCCCATTTGATCTAATATGGTACGGGAATCGATGCGGCTAGAAACCTGAAACGAAATACGACTTGGAATATTGGCCTTGATAAGACCAGTTAACACATCTACCGAAGGTCTTTGTGTAGCCAATAATAAATGGATACCTGCTGCCCTTGCTTTTTGGGCAATGCGAGCAATGAGTTCTTCTACTTTTTTGCCCACCACCATCATCATGTCAGCCAGTTCGTCAATCACCACCACAATACTCGGTAATTTCTCCAATTCGGGAGCGGTTAATTCACCAAAATGCTGTTCTGGATTCCACAGAGGATCAAGAATAGGCTGACCCGCTTTTTGCGCATCTTCCAATTTTCTATTATAACCCGCTAGATTTCTTACCCCTAACTTAGACATTAACTGATAGCGTCTTTCCATTTCTGCCACACACCAACGCAAAGCATTAGCAGCATCTTTCATATCCGTTACCACAGGAGCTAACAAATGAGGAATTCCATCATAAACCGATAATTCCAGCATTTTGGGATCGATCATAATCAAGCGGACGTCTTCTGGCGAAGCCTTATACAAAATAGATAATATCATGGCATTAATGCCCACTGACTTACCCGAACCCGTGGTACCAGCCACTAAGAGATGAGGCATTTTCCCCATATTGAGAACAATCGGAGCGCCAGAGATATCTTTGCCTAATGCCATGGTTAACGGCGATTTGGAAAGATCAAACTCTTGAGAAGATAATATTTCACTTAACCGTACAATTTCACGATCTTCATTGGGGATTTCTAAGCCTATCACCGATTTACCAGGAATAACCTCTACCACACGCACACTAATGGTGGAGAGCGAGCGTGCTAAATCTTTGGATAAATTAGATATTTTGGAAACCTTAACACCTGGAGCTAAATCAAGCTCAAAGCGAGTGATCACAGGACCTGGCAGAACAGCCACAACCTGAGCAGTGATCCCAAAGTCGGCTAATTTTAACTCCACCAACCTTGATATCGCCTCCAAAGATTCCTTAGACATCCCCTTATTGCTTATTTCTGGTGGATCAAGTAGAGAAATCGCTGGTAATTCTCCCGACACGGGTTCAGGAAATAGCGTTTGTTGCTTTTCTTTCATCACACGATCACTGGGAGGAAGCGGCGCTAGTTTGGGTTGTATCTTTGGTGGGATACGTTTCTTTTCTTGGATTTGTTGTTTTTCAAAGACCACCGTTCTTTGTTTCTTGATCTTTTTTTGCTGCATAGAAACTCTAATTTCTTTTATTTTTCTGTTGGTAAAACTGATTAACTTCATGGTCAAATAACCAATACGATCAGTGAGCCTTAACCAAGACAAACCACTGGTCCATGTAATACTTGCAAAGAATAGCGCTAACAATAGCAATGTGGTGCCCATCGTTCCTGTTGTGGGCGTCAACCA
>PCTP01000054.1 GCA_002770795.1 Gammaproteobacteria bacterium CG22_combo_CG10-13_8_21_14_all_40_8
AATGCCATTTGATTAGGCTTAACCTCACTTGGAGATAAATATGACCGCTCAAGTCAATTATTTTGGAACCGTGCTTTCGTGCAAAACCAAGACTAATTTAATTGGATTTTAAACACTTGTTGGAAGTTTTTGGTCGTTACTTGGGCAATTTTTTCAAGAGGGATTTCATAAACATCCGCCATGGCTTGTGCTACTTGTACAACATACTGAGGCTCATTCGAACGTCCTCTAAAGGGCATCGGTGTCAAATAAGGACTATCCGTCTCAACCAGAACTCGCTCTAAAGGCACTTTTTTAAGCACATCTCGTAGATCCTGTGAGTTTTTAAAACTAATGATCCCAGAAAATGACAAATAAAAACCCAGATCTAAAAATGCTTTAGCGGCAGGCCAATCCTCGGTGAAACAATGAATGACACCAGGAGCCTGATCTAGGTTGTATTGCTTTAAAATATTCACCGTTTCTTGTTTGGCTTCACGCGTGTGAACGATTAAAGGCTTTTTATGTTGTTCAGATAAATAACAATGAAAATCAAACAACTCTAACTGTTTTTGTTGGGACAAAGATGCTTGATCATAATAAAAATCCAAACCAGTTTCCCCCACAGCAACAAACTGATCTAATTCGACTAAACCAGCTAATTGGGTTTTCCAGTCGGATTCGATCTTGGTATGTAGTGGATGAATGCCTGCCGAGTACCAAACATCAGGGTGATGTTTTTGTTCTTTATAATTAGTTTCTGCATTTTCGATATCGGTTGCTACCGATAAAAAGCCTTTAATCCCCTTACCCCTAGCCAAATGTAAAACATCATCTAAGTTCATCGTATCAGTAAGTTTAATCTGCCCTAAATGACAGTGAGAATCGACCAACATTAGTTATTTAGACTCATTACATGGTATGCGTTGGGCGTTCTGACTGGAGAGAACCCGCAAGATAAGTTTCAATTTTTCCTTTTGCTTTTCCATTATCCTGTTCACTAAATTGCACACCGACACCAGCAGCTCTATTACCTTGAGCGCCTTTTGGTGTGCTCCAAATGATTTTTCCAGCAACGGGTAATTTTTCAGTGTCGTCCATCAAGGAAAGTAACATGAATACATCATCCCCAATTTGATAGGGACGATTGGTTGGAATAAATAAACCACCATTCTTCACAAATGGCATATATGCCGCATACAGCACAGCCTTGTCCTTGATGGTTAAAGACAATATTCCGTGTTTGGGTGCAGGCTTTTTGACGGGCTCCATAATATGAGCATATTTCCAAGAGGTTGAACAATTCTGATAGCTTAACTATGGCTTAATTTCGCTAAAATGGCAATCCAATTGAGTAAAAATTCTCTAAAAAGTAAAGACTTATCAGGTTTGTTTGTTGCTTGCCATTGATGTTGTAAATAATGGTAGCTATCAAAAACTTGCAATAAATGAATTCTTTCTGAAGTCTCTCTTGCTTGATGGGCTTTCAATTGATCTTTAGATCCCAAAACCAAATATTGCCCAAACCAATGCACTAACCTATCAATACTCACAACATCTTGTAGTTGTAATACTTGATGTATCAAATGACCAGCATCTACATTTTTTGGTCGTTTTTCTATATTTTTCAATAAGCTAAAAAAATCATTCCTAATAGCCAAGCTATTATCAGATAGTAAACTTAAGGCTTTAAGGGGTAGCTGATCGGCGACTTCAACAGCCAATTCAATCTTTAATTGGTCATATTCATAATGTGGGAATTTCTCAGACAACATATCTCTAACCCACTGAACTAATTGATTTTTAGCTAAGGGTTGGTGAATAACTTTCTGGCAACGACTTCTAATGGTCGCCATCAGCTTTGAAGAGAATGCTGTTTGTAGAAGAATCAATGTCTTCTCTCCAGGCTCTTCAAGGGTTTTTAAAAACGCATTAGACGAAGCATGATTCATACAATGAGCATCTTTAAGCCAAACAATCCGATATCCACCACTATGAGCGCTTTTATTCAGCACATTGATAAGGTTTCTCACATCATCAATGGGTATTTGCTCTTTCCCTGCTGGGGGTTGCAAAACATGTAAATCTGGAAAGTGCCCTTGTTGAATTTGCAAACAACTTTTACATTTTCCGCAGGGAAGTTGATGGATGAGCGCTTCACAGTGAAGACGTTGAGCGATATTCAACAGCAGGGCATCAGTCGCAAAACCCTCACTTACTTCGATTAAAAAAGCATGCGGTAAGCTTTGATTTTCGATCTGTTGATTGATTTGCGCCCAAGTTTTGGCCCACCAGGGCATCTGTTGAATGCTTAATGTTGAAACAATTTGAGAAAAGCGTTCTGATTCTGTCAAAACAGCTTCATTCATGCACATTTCCCCTTTCAATGGCTATAACTTGCATAGAGCGTTTTTTTGCTAAACATTCTCTCACCGCATGGATCACGGCCTGTTTTACTTGATTTTCAGACTGGCTGGCATCAATAATTTGATAGCGTTCTGGTACGGCTTGGGCTCTTTGCAGAAAACATTGCCTGACTTTATTAAAAAAATCATATTTTTCTTGTTCGAAGCGATCCTTTTCTCCGCGTTTTGCCGCTCTTTGTAATCCAATGTTCACATCTAAATCAAGCAGCAGGGTGAGATCCGGCTTAAAGCCCTCTAGGGTTAATTGATCTAATGTTTCTAATAAGTGCATGTCCAATTCGCGACCGCCGCCTTGATATGCGAAAGTAGAATCATTAAAGCGATCACAAATCACATGAATCCCGTTATGAAGACTAGGTTTAATGAGTTGCTTCACATGCTGAACTCTTGCTGCATTCATCAATAAAAGTTCAGTCAAAGGTTCAACGGTTTCATCCCTATTATTGAGTAGAATAGCTCTAATTTCTTCAGAAAATGGCGTTCCACCAGGTTCTCTGGTTGTGATGTGTTGTAAGCCTAGATCAGTCAATAACTCGGTTATTGCAGCAATAACCGTTGATTTACCGGCACCTTCCACACCTTCAATCGTAATAAATAGTCCATGTTTCATTAATGATAGCTCTTATTTAGAATGAATTTTCTGACGTTACTATTATGTTGCTCTAATGTTTCGGAAAAAACATGCCCTCCACGACCATCAGCGACAAAATAGAGATCGGACGTTTGTTGCGGATTGGCCACAGATTCTAAGGACTCTAAATCGGGCAATGCAATTGGCGTAGGGGGAAGGCCAAAACGAGTATAGGTATTATAATCGGTATCCTTGGTTAAATCTTTCCTTCTGAGATTACCATCAAATTCAGCTCCCATACCATAAATCACTGTGGGATCTGTTTGTAGT
>PCTP01000254.1 GCA_002770795.1 Gammaproteobacteria bacterium CG22_combo_CG10-13_8_21_14_all_40_8
ATCGTCGCCTTCATCAACACCCATGGCGATATCTGGTGATTGTTTGCCAATCGCATTGATCACAGCACAGCTAGCGCCATCAAAGCCAACATCAGAACTGTTATAGCCAATATCTAAAATTACCCCACGGATCAAATCTTCTAAATCCACATAGGTTGAAGTCGTTAATTCGCCTGCCACAATGGCCATCCCCGTTTTCACTAAGGTTTCCACAGCGACCCTTGCATGAGGATCATCTTTGATGACAGCATCTACGATGGCATCAGAAATCTGATCTGCCATTTTGTCGGGATGACCTTCTGAAACAGATTCAGAAGTAAATACGGAGTATTCGGACATTCTTCATTCCTCTTTTATATTTAAAATATTTAAAATCTTATTAAATCATCTAAAGATCTTTCTTATTTATTTGACAGTCCTTCATGGATAAACTGTCTAATTTGTACACAAAAACCATTCCTTTGCGCTAAAAACATACTTTCACCGCTACTAAACCCAGCTTGCTCCGCCCAATTGGTTAAATCTTCAGGATCAAAGCCTAACCAGAGATCACCACAAGCCTCTTTGACCCAAGGTTGATTATGATGGCAGAGTTCTGTTACAAATAATTGACCTTTTGGTTTAATGCTTCTGGATAGATCCTGTAGTAGTGAAGAAGGAGAAGAATTATGGTGCAACACCATATTCAAAACGACACAATCAAAATTCAAACCAACCAGCTCTTCGTTTCCCGTATCTCCAAGGATAAAACGAACATTGTCGATTTTTTTGCTCTCAATATATGCTTTCGATTTTTCAAGCATTTCTATCGAGTTATCCAACGCATAAACGCTTTGATAGACTTTCGATAATTCAGCTAAAAACAATCCCTCTCCGGGTCCGACCTCTAAAATAGTATTAGGTTCAGCAACTAAACAACTTTTGATAAAACTTAGGGTATTAGGCCCATAAAGTTGGTAAGCTGCAATCTGTTCTTGTTGTCTCCTAAACTTGTCCGCATTCTCTTTAAAAAAAAGTTGCGAACATAAAGCGCGTTCGTGCTGAACCAAATTAACACGACTCAAATACTCTTGAGGTAAAGGTTGTCGATCGAGTGCTTGAAAAAGTGACTGCTTAAAGTCAGCAAGAACATCCGAAAGCATTGGATGGGCGCGACGGTAAAAAATAGAGTTACATTCTCTTCTGGTACTGACCATCCCTGCTTTTAACAACACCTTTAAGTGGTGGCTTAACCCTGATTGCTTCGTATCAAATATTTGGCAAAGTTCTAAAACACCGTAAGAATCATTACTGAGTACTCTCAAAATATCTAGGCGGAGTTGATCAGCACTCGCTTTACACACAGCCAGCATAGATGCATTTAATACAGAGTTTTCTGCAAAAGTTGCAAGGACTTGACTCGATAATGGTTCTGTGTGATTCATAGATGCAGGAGTCTACCAGAAGAAGCTTGCTATATCAAAATATTTCGATATAGTTACTTGATGTTTTTATGCTAAATAATTATATGAATTCACTTTTTTATGTCATTGAAAGATTGTTTCAAACTAAAGATATGCCAAAAATACAAAAATCGTCGAAAAGCACCCATAGGGAGCAACTATCGAGGACATATATGGTCATTCTAACACGGTCAATAGTGATTGAAATATGTCTGATATACATGAGAAACCGTGTGAAGAAAGACCCTATGTGAAGGTAACACGAATACCAATGGAGCATTCAAATGTGCACGTCCTGTCAAATCGACACTGTCAAATCCACATCCTGTCAAATCGACATCAATAAAGTATTATCGACACCAAATTGCAGGATTCTCAGTAGATTTATCGTGGCGTATTTCAAAATATAAGGATGGGCTCGAGAGTCCTCCTGTATCTCCGACATAAGCAATTACCTCGCCGGGTTCAACCCAATCTCCTACCTGTTTGACTAGAGATTGATTATGTCCATATAAGCTAAGGTAGCCTTCGCCATGATCAATCATGGTTAACAAACCATAGCCTCTTAACCAATCTGAAAAAACCACCCTACCCGTTGATATGGAATGTACAGGCGCTCCCTCCTTTGCTTTGAGCATTACTCCATGCCAGTTCATACTATCTCTATAGCGTTCACTTCCATATCTATGGAGTAATCTCCCAGCTACTGGCCACATTAATTTACCTTTCAACTTTTTTAACCCTTTAAGAGTTTCCTTGGGAAAGAAGACTTCAATGGCCTTTCTCAAAACATCAATCAGTGACTGTAATTCTTTTTCATCACTCAATAAATTACGCAACTGTTTATCCGTAGACTGCACTTTTGCTTGCCATAAGGTCACAATTTTCTGACGCTCTTGTTGTTGTGACACCAGATGTTCTACCTGCTTTTGTGCTTTCAGAGTCAATTCGCTTAAGTTTAAATTTTCTTGAGTTAACTTTTCTCTTAAATCATTTAGTTTTTGCAATGTGACAGACAATTGCTTGATTTCTGCCGTTCTTGCATCATTTAGATAACGAAAGTAACTTAACATTCTGGCAAATTCTGCGGGATCCATTTGATTTAAAAGCAACTTCAAATACTCTTCATTGCCATTTCCATAAGCCGATCTAATTTGCTGTGCTAAAGCCGATTGTTGTTTTTCTTTGTCCTGCAGTAGAACAGCCTGTTGCTTTTCCAAATCTTCAATCTTATTCTGTGACTGCTCTAGCTTTTGTTTTAAATCCCTCAGAGTTTGACTTGACTCCGCTACTGCCAGCTCAATATTTTTTAGCGCATCTGCCGCTGAATCGTAACGGCTTTTGTTAGCCGTTAATAGAGACTTCACTTTTTTTATTTCTTGTTTAAGTTGCGCCAGCTTTTGTTCATTGACGGCCTTATCATCAGAAGACGCTGGTACATCAACCGCGTTTTTAGCCGCCAATAGGTTTGGGTTCCACCCTAAAAAAGTGCAGAACAACATCAATAAACTATAGTGTTGCAGCCTCATCATAAAACTTAGTTTTTTTCTACCCATTCAAACAAAGAACGTCCAGTCATTTGAGGCGGGATCTCTTTCCCCATAAGATATAATAATGTGGGAGCAACATCGGATAAACTCCCAGACAACTCTGTGGGCTTGGCTTTTCTCCCCAAATACACCAAAGGAACAGGTTCACTGGTATGAGCTGTATGAGGCTGTTGGGTTTCCTCATCAAACATTTTTTCAACATTACCATGATCTGCGGTAATTAATGTTTCCCCCCCTACTTTCTTTTGAACCTCTTCGACTCTTGCCAAGCAGAGATCTAAAGCTTCCAAGGCTTTAATTGAGGCTTCAAAATTCCCTGTATGTCCAACCATATCAGGATTTGCATAATTGCAGATAATCACATCATATTGTCTGCTTTTTATTGCGGCAATTAATTTATCCGTCAGCAGATCTGCATTCATTCCTGGCTGAAGATCATAGGTGGCAACCTGAGGCGATGGTATGAGTTCTCGACTTTCTCCAGGAAAGGGTTTTTCTTTACCGCCATTAAAGAAGAAAGTGACATGGGCATATTTCTCCGTTTCAGCCATTCTCAATTGTTTCAACCCTAATGTCGCTAAATATTCACCTAAAACATTATCCAAAGCGATGGAGTCAAAAGCTATTTTAGCCTCGATATCGTTGGCGTAATGGGTCAGGGTCACAAAATCACAATCTAATTTATCCCCTCTCTTAAAATGCTCAAAATCGCTATCACAAAAAGCATGACTTAATTCTCTGGCTCTATCAGCTCTGAAGTTCATAAACAAAACCATATCGCCAGCTTGTATGGCATAGTTTTGTTTTTTATTTTCGGCAATTAAGCTGGGTTGGACAAACTCATCGGTTTCTTTGCGTTCATAAGCGGCTTTCAGTGCTTCTGATGCCGTTTTAAAACGCAATTTGGATTCGGATTTGGCAATGAGTTGATAGGCTTTCTCTATTCGATCCCAACGATTATCTCGATCCATGGAGTAATAACGCCCTACGATGGAGGCTATTTGTCCCTTGCCTTTTTCAGCAAAAAACGTTTCAAATTCAACAAGGGAAGATTCAGCACTTTGGGGAGGCGTATCTCGTCCATCCATAAAGGCATGTAGATAAACTCGGCTTGCCCCTTTATCTATAGCCATTTCTAAAGCAGCTTTAATATGTGACTGATGAGAATGTACCCCACCTTCTGATAAAAGCCCCATAATATGAATAGATTTATTATTTTGAATGGCTTTATCCATGGCTTCGCTCAAAACAAGGTTTTGGAAAAACTTGCCCTCTACAATCGCTTTACTCACTCTGGTGTATTCTTGATAAACGACTCTGCCAGCCCCCAGATTAAGATGTCCCACTTCCGAATTACCCATTTGCCCATCAGGCAACCCTACAGCAAGGCCAGATGCACCAATTAAACAATGAGGGTTTTCTGACCAAATTCGTCGCCAATTAGGTATGTTAGCTGCAATCACAGCGTTATAAGCTTCTTTCTCACTATATCCAAAACCATCTAAGATCATTAACAACAAAGGTTTAGGTGTGAATTTGTGTGTTTTTCGCATCAAGAATAAACTCTTTATGGGGCAAGCTCTCTATCACAGGCCTGCCAAACTAAATGAATAACTGCTGCCATTCTAAATGAAAGCGCCCAGAATGAGAAATAACAATCAGGATTATCTTTTATTGGCGTCTCTAACAACAATTTTGTAGTAGATCATTGACCAGTGAGGCTGATTACTTCTATAGTGTAAGCTAGGTTTGTTTTAATTAGCTAAATCATAGCAATAGTATGAATGACTTGAAGTTAAAGACTTTTGAGGACTCAGTGAATGAGCTGGCTTATCGCTATGAGCAAACCAGAAGTTCACATGAACGACTAAAAAAAGAGCATGCAATTCTTTTATCGGAAAGAGATCGATTGCTGGAACACAATAAATTAGCCACCGATAAAATTGAGTCAATGGTTAGTCGCTTGAAAGCCATGGAGCAACAGAATGTCTGATGTGAACCGCCAAACCCTCGACATAAAAATTCTAGATAAAGAGTACCAAATCAGCAGCCCTGAAGATGAGTTTGCTCGTCTGCAAGAGTCTGCAAGAGAACTCAATAAACGCATGCTAGATCTCAAAAAAAATGGTGGCATCGTTGGCATGGAAAGAATAGCTGTCATGGCTGCCTTAAATATGAGTTATGATTTATTAAAAGAAAAACAACAACATGCCAAATATCAAGAAACTGTAAATCAATATGTAGAGCGATTAAAGAAACGTTTGGATGATGTGATGGATAAAGATCGTCAACTTGAGCTACCTACAGATCAAACCTAAAATTCCAGTTAAAAATCGGAAAAAAACTACCATCTCAAGTCACATTGCAGTAGACTGACATTAGGGTCATGGTATTCTGATTTACTGGCCAGCGGTGATTGTTCTCGAGCCGATAATTTTTATACTGGATGGTCTTCTTGTTGAACGTGTGCAAGTCCGGCTCGTATCGGAAAGCCTTATTTGATGACTGATTGTCCACTTGAACCCACGGGTTCAAGAGCAGCAGCCGCAGCCCTAACTCGGCTACCATGACTCTACTTTAAACGCTATCTCATGAAAACTGATCTGCATGCATTCAATCTAAAAAAACAACAAAGACTGAACATCCGCAAGTCCCGCCAAGCACTGAATCCACAAGAAGCAAAACTTTATGCTAATGCATGCTTTAAACAGTTAATTACAGCGGATCTTCTACAAAAAAAACAAAATATTGCGATTTATCTTCCCTTCGATAATGAGTTAGATACCTACAACATTATTCAATATTGTTGGGACAATGAAATTTGTGTTTTTTTGCCCGTATTATCTAAAATTCGACCAAGCTACCTTCAATTTTGTCAATTCACACGGCAAACCCCACTGAAAAAAAACCATTTGGGTATTGATGAACCACAAATCACCGACGAAAACATAATTGAAATACAATCTCTAGATTATCTCTTTATGCCTCTAGTCGCCTTTGACACTCGCGGCTATCGTTTGGGCATGGGAGGCGGTTTTTACGATCGCTCCTTAGCAGAGCTTTCAAGCTCATCTCCGTTGAAAATTGGCTTAGCCTATGACTTTCAATTTCAAACCTCCATTCCCGTTGAAAGCTGGGATCAACCCATGGATAAAGTTTTCACGCCTTCCCAATGTTTTAACTTTCAAAATGCACACTTGGTACGACCAGTAACAGCCATTTAAGCGCTAACTACGGCAAACTGGTCGCTATCATCTTAAATCTACTTAAATTATGATTTTTTTGTCATATTCGATAAATTTTTTATGGACTTTGTGTCATAAAAGTTGCAAAATTTACATATCAGCATGTTGTAGTCTTTTAGCGAATGTTCGCTACATTTATTCACAGGTTCTATCATGTCAGAAATTTTGATGTTGAATGGCCCCAACCTCAATCTCTTGGGGAAAAGAGAGCCCGATCTGTATGGCAAGCTTTCCCTATCAGAAATAGAACTTCATGCTATCCAGCAAGCAAAAGATAATGGTTATAGCCTCCATTGCTTTCAGTCCAACTCAGAGTCAGAACTTGTCGAACAAATTCATCAAACTTTAACAGACGATACACGCATTATTCTATTTAATCCCGCCGCTTTTACTCATAGTAGTATTTCTATTCGAGATGCCTTGTTAGCGGTCAATAAACCCTGTATCGAAATTCATTTATCTAACCCCAAAGCCAGAGAAGCATTCCGCCATGCCTCATTTATTAGTGATATTTGCTTAGGCACTATTTCAGGCTTTGGCGCGATGAGCTACACCCTTGCAGTTTCTGCTGCAATAGATTGGCTCCTAAAAATTAACCCCGTGCATCATACAGAGAAATAACACCATGGATATCCGTAAAGTAAAAAAACTCATTGAACTTCTGGAAGAATCTGGCATTGCAGAAATTGAAATTAAAGAAGGTGAGGAATCAGTGAGAATTTCTCGCTCATTCCATTCAAACTCCATGCCTATGATGGCCCAATATACGACTCAGGTGCCAATGCCAGCTGCATCAGCACCCGTTGCTGCAGCAGTAAGCACAGAACCCTTCGAAAAAGAAGTTATAGGTCATGCCGTTCGATCACCTATGGTTGGAACTATTTATATGGCACCGTCTCCAGGCTCAAAAGATTTCGTCAGCGTGGGCACCCAGGTGAACGTCGGTGACACTCTGTGTATCGTCGAAGCCATGAAAATGATGAATCAAATTGAAGCAGATAAATCTGGCGTTATCAAAAGCATACTCATTGAAAACGCACAGCCAGTAGAATTTGATCAACCCCTATTCATCATAGAATAATCAGACGATACCTAAGAACCTTAGGTAGAACTCTCTACATTAGAGAAACATCAAAATGCTAGATAAAGTTGTTATTGCCAACCGCGGCGAAATTGCTCTTAGAATTTTGCGCGCCTGCCGAGAACTCGGTATTAAGACTGTCGCTGTTCATTCAACAGCTGATGCAGATCTCATGCATGTCCGCTTGGCCGATGAATCCGTCTGTATTGGTCCTGCTTCTGCCACAGAGAGTTATTTAAATATACCCGCTATTATTGCAGCGGCTGAAATTACTGATGCGGTTGCTATTCATCCTGGATATGGTTTTTTGGCTGAGAATGCTGATTTTGCTGAACAGGTAGAAAAAAGTGGATTTATCTTTATCGGTCCAAAAGCAGAAACAATTCGCCTGATGGGTGATAAGGTTTCAGCTATCGCCTGTATGAAAAGAGCGGGTGTTCCTTGCGTACCCGGCTCAGATGGCATGTTGGGTGATAATGATAAAGAAAACCTGGCGATGGCTAAACGTATCGCCTACCCTATTATTATTAAAGCAACTGCTGGTGGCGGTGGACGTGGTATGAGGGTGGTTCGCGAAGAAAAAGAATTACTCAAAGCCATTTCTCTCACCAAACAAGAAGCCAAAGCAGCCTTCGGTAATGGTGATGTGTATATGGAAAAGTTTCTAGAGACACCGCGCCACGTTGAAATCCAAGTTTTATCTGACTCTCATGGAAATGCCATTCACCTAGGTGAGAGAGATTGCTCCATGCAACGCCGCCACCAAAAAGTGGTTGAAGAAGCACCTGCGCCAGGCATCACTGAAGAAATGCGTCGCTTTATTGGCGAACGTTGCGTGCAAGCTTGTAAAGAAATTGGCTATATCGGTGCGGGAACTTTTGAGTTTTTGTTTGAAAAAGGTGAATTCTACTTCATAGAAATGAATACCCGAATACAAGTAGAGCACCCTGTCTCTGAGTTAATTACTGGTGTGGATATTATTAAAGAACAACTACGTGTCGCTGAAGGACAGCCATTATCTTTCAAGCAAAAAGATATCAAAATTAAAGGTCATGCCATTGAATGTCGTATCAATGCCGAAGATCCTGAAACCTTCATTCCCTCTCCTGGTGAAATAACACGATTCCATGCTCCAGGAGGCCCAGGCGTTCGCATGGACTCTCATATTTATGCGGGTTATAAGGTGCCACCTTATTATGACTCCATGGTTGGAAAACTCATTACTTATGGAGAAAACCGTGAAGTTGCTATTCAACGAATGAAAATGGCGCTGGAGGAAATTGTTATTAGTGGCATAAAAACAACCATCCCCTTGCAGGCGAGAATCATCAGTGATCCTAAGTTTCAAGAAGGTGGCGCCAATATACATTATCTAGAAAAAATGCTGGCTCAAGCCAAAAATGACCCTAATTTAAATCAAATAAAAGATAACAATACAGAGGTCTAAAACCCATGGCTTGGCGTCAACTCTTATTAAAAATCAATCAATCTGTTGCTCAAAACCTGAGTGATTGGTTAATGGAAAACGGCGCGCAAGCGATTACCTTTGAAGACAGTGAAGATCAACCTATTTTAGAGCCTGGCCCTGGCGAAACGCCATTATGGGAAAAAGTCACACTTATCGCTTTGTTTGAAGAAGAGGATAATGTCGAAGCCATAGAAAGTTTAGTGAAGTCCAGTTTTCCCAATGAAATTGCTCATTCGGAAATAAAAAGCCTTGAAGAGCAAGTTTGGGAAAGAACTTGGATGGATCATTTTGAAGCCATGAAGTTCGGCAATCGTTTATGGATCTGTCCCTCATGGCAACAACCACCAGAACCTGATGCCATTAATATTATGCTCGATCCTGGCCTTGCTTTTGGTTCTGGTACTCATGAAACCACAGCCCTTTGCTTAACTTGGTTAGATAGTTTAGATCTCTCCAATAAATCTGTGATTGATTATGGTTGTGGTTCTGGGATCTTAGCCATCGCAGCCTGTAAGTTAGGTGCAGCAAAGGTGATTGGTACAGATACTGATCCTCAAGCCATCCTCTCCTCACGAGAAAATGCCAATCGCAATGAAGTGGATGAAGCCTTATTAGCACTGCATGCAGTTTATAAAGAGAGCCCCCCAGAATTACCTCAGGTCGATGTGCTCGTCGCGAATATTTTAGCCGAACCTTTGCGCTTACTGGCTCCACAATTATCCAAGCTGGTGAAATCAGGCGGATGCATTGGTCTTTCAGGTATTCTCAATGAGCAAGCTGAAGAAATTCAAACCATCTATCAACAATGGTTTCAACAAGTCGAGATCAGTCATCGTGGTGATTGGTCATTTATTAGTGGTATTAAGCCTTAAATACAATTACCCTAAAAGGGTGACTAAAAAGATAAACTCAACACCTAGCATGGAACTTGTATTGATTTGAGTGAAAATATCGACCGCCCCATAACACGCTGCCCTCAATGCGGGACTATGTTCCGCGTGAGCTTGGAGCAACTTCAAGCCGCAGCAGGTAAAGTGAAATGTGGCAGTTGCTTGCATCCCTTTGAAGCTTTAGACTTTTTAGTCTCTTCCAGTTTATTACGCCCCTTGCCGCCACCTTTAAATATTTCTGATAAAATTGCCCAGCTTTCCAACAACCAGTCCAAAAACACTTCTGATGCCAAAGCAGACTTAATTCCACAACCAAACAGTATTCAACAAACAGCTATTGAACAGTCTCCTACTCCAGAAGCCGATGAAGAAGGTTGGTTGGATATTTTAGACGAGGAATTAGAGACCGGATTAGCGGAAAATCATTTTTCTGAATTAGATGATGAGGAGTTGGAAGCATCCATTGAACGGGCATTGTTAGATATTGAAACACTTGATGACAATTCATCTTCGGCCATTGAAGAACACATGGTTTCAGGCACCAATCTGTCCTCTAACAGGGCACCAGAGCATGAGCAGACCAACAGAATAGAACCGACGCTTGAGGATACTCAAGAAAGTTTTATTTTTGAGGAAGACTTCAGTGCCGATATCTTAGAACCCAGTATTCAAGATATCAATCTAGAAACAAAGGATGCAGTTCAAGATCCCACTTTTAGCGAAGCTGAATATAGTCCAGACATTACCCCTGATATTTTAGAAGATAACACTCTACAGGATGTGGATGTGGATGTGGATGATGTAGTAAAAATTCCATTAGCTGCAGATGAAAATGAAATTATTCATCAATTAGATATGTCCACCTCGATAAATCAACGGGCTAATCTATCAGAAAAAACGGATCCCTTGCTTGAACCGCTAAATAATGAAGAAGAAGTCGTGACTTCTTTGCCGCTTTCAGATGAAGAATTGCAGCAAGCAATTGCCAAAATTTATCAAGAAGCTCAGTCTATTAAAAACCCAGAGCACTTAGCTGAGGAATTTCATTCTCCTTTTGAAGAAGAATCTTCTGCCTTTGAGATTCTGAATCGAGAAGATGAAGATGAAGATGACAAAAACCAAGAAAATGACAAAGAGCGTACAAGCGTACATCATGATACAGCCACCAAAATAACAAAAACCAAGGATCCAGATAATTTTGAATCCTTTCTAAATGGCGATAAACCAGATATTTTTGAAATAGAAGATTTAGCAAAAGACCAACCTTTTATGAGCATTAGCCATCGTGAACTCTTAGAGGAAGAATGGGATCATTTAGAAGAGACTGACTCGCTAACACAAGAAAAAAAGCCATTGCAATCGCTTGTTTTTAAATTTTCTCTAGGCTTTTTGATGCTATTACTGGGATTCCAAGTCATCCTTTATAACTGGTCATTATGGTCTCAACAACCAAAACACCGGCCTTGGATGGTCACAGTCTGCCATCTCATAGGCTGTCAACTCAATCCGTTACGGGATGTTGATAACATTAACATCATGCAAAGTGCTCTTATCCCAACAGCCACTAACAGCGATCCTAAAAGATGGCACCTAGAGCTCATGCTAGAAAATAAAGCGGAGCTTCAACAGCCCTTCCCAACCATCAAACTTAAAATCATGGGGATCTCAGGCGAAACCCTGGCAGAGAGACTTCTCACAGCTGAGGATTATCTCAGTTCTTCATTTTCAAAGTCCAACATGCCAGTCAATACCCCAATTCATGTTGCACTCGATTTAGATATCGCCGTCTCCAATGTCAAAGGTCATGAACTCATCCTGCTTTGACAACAGAAAAAATTATTTTAAGGTTAAAAAATTGACTAATTTTTCATCAAGCCTCTTCCACAATCTATCTTGAAAGAGTAAAATTACCAGCCTTATTTGAATTTGGATGCTCCAAACAAAATATGCAAATTGGCCCTTATATTCTTGTGAATCCAACCATACTCGCGCCAATGGCTGGCGTGACGGATCTCCCTTTTAGGAAGCTTTGCAAAAAATTTGGTGCGGCCATGGCAATCTCTGAAATGTTAACTTCAGATCACAAGTTATGGCATACACAAAAAAGCCAGAAAAGAATGGATCACTCTGATGAACCTGGTGTTCGTTGGATACAAATTGCAGGATCTGATCCCCTGCAAATGGCACAGGCCGCTAAGTTTAATCAGGAGCAAGGCGCCCAAATAATTGATATCAACATGGGATGTCCTGCCAAGAAAGTCTGCAATAAAGCAGCAGGTTCAGCCTTATTAGCTCATCCTCAATTGGTGAGAAATATATTAAGAGCAGTGATTGACGCAACGAAAGTGCCAATTACGTTAAAAATTAGAACAGGTAGTGATGTTGAGAATCGAAATGCCCTCGACATTGCCCAGATAGCCGAACAAGAAGGTATTTCAGCGCTCAGTATCCATGGAAGAACCAGAGCATGTCGCTTTAATGGATATGCAGAGTATGAGACCATTCGCTTGGTCAAACAGCAGACCAATATCCCTATTATAGCGAATGGAGATATCACCTCGGGTATGATAGCCAAACAAGTCTTGCAAAGCACGCAAGCCGATGCCCTAATGATTGGCAGAGCCGCACAAGGAAACCCTTGGATATTTAATGAAATTAATCATTATCTAACCACGGGAGAACAACTAGCCAGTTTGAAGCAAGAAAAAGTTGCTGAAGTCCTATTGCAACACATCTCTGAGCTACATCAGTTTTATGGCGAATACTTAGGCATTCGAGTCGCTCGAAAACATGTGGGGTGGTATTTAAGCAACCATTTTCAAGAAAAGGCACTAAAAACAACATTTAACCAAATTAACGATAAAATGAATCAATTAAAATTTATACAGAAAATTTTTGCTGATTCACCTCTCGCACAAGCGAGCTAATTGAGAATACAAAAACCTAAACTCTAAAATTAACTAAAAGGCCAAAAAATGACTGTTATGGAAACTCCTCAAAACATCCAAGCACAAAACTCTACAGAACAACCTACTCTGAGAACCTGTGTAGAAACCTCTCTGACCAACTACTTTAAGCAATTAGATGGACAAAAAGTGACTGGACTTTATGAATTGGTTCTTGCAGAAATTGAAGCTCCTTTGATGGAAGCTGTGATGAAACACACCAATGGGAACCAAACTCAAGCGTCTAAATTGCTGGGTTTAAACCGTGGAACTCTCAGAAAAAAATTAAAAACTTACGGCTTAAATTAAACTTAAGCGCTAAGCAACAAAACTCAAATTGTAACTCAAAGCTTTTGAAAACGAATTCATTCGCTATTTTAGAAAATATTTCAGAAAAATGAGTTACCAAAGCTTATCTCAGCAAGGCTACTATCTATAAAGATTTATCTATAAGACCGTAGCCTCCATTCAGATTTAAGAGGTCTTAATGTCCAGATTCACCCCCATACGTCGTGCTTTAATCAGTGTATCCAATAAGACTGGCATCGTGGAATTTGCCAAAGCACTAAATGCGCTAGATATTGAAATATTATCGACCGGAGGCACTGCAAAATTATTCGAAGCTGAAGGTATCAAAGTCACCGAAGTCTCTAGCTATACAGGGTTTCCTGAAATGATGGATGGTCGCCTCAAGACGCTTCATCCTAAAATTCATGGCGGCATTTTAGGTCGTCGTGGACAAGATGATGTTATTATGCAACAGCATGGCATTCAGGCTATTGATTTGCTGGTGGTGAATCTCTACCCCTTTGAAGAAACCATCGCAAAAGAAGGCTGCACTTTAGAAAACGCCATTGAAAACATTGATATTGGTGGCCCCACCATGCTACGGGCAGCAGCTAAAAATCATAACGATGTTGCCGTTGTGGTTGAAAATATCGACTACTCTTGGATCATTCAATCCATCCAAGAGAATGGCGGATTATCACTGGATCAAAGATTTTCTCTTGCAGTAAAGACTTTCGGTCACACCGCTCGCTATGATGGCGCTATTTCCAATTATTTAGGCAAAACCTTAGTCAATAAACCATCAGATGCTGAGGCTGAAAAGAGCCAATTCAGCGATTTAATCAGTTTGCAATTTAAAAGATCTCAAACTATGCGCTATGGTGAAAACCCTCACCAAAAAGCAGCCTTTTATACGGAACACCAGCCCAAGCAAGCCTCAATTTCTACCGCTCAACAACTTCAGGGCAAAGAATTATCCTATAACAATATCGCCGATACCGATGCTGCTTTAGAATGCGTGAAGTCTTTTACCGATGCACCAGCTTGCGTGATTGTCAAACATGCCAATCCTTGTGGGGTAGCAGTTGGTAAGTCAATCTTGGATGCCTATAACAGAGCTTATACAACCGATCCCACATCGTCTTTTGGGGGAATTATTGCCTTTAACCAAACCTTAGATGCAGAAACAGCCCAAGCGATTGTCGATAGACAATTTGTTGAGGTCATCATCGCCCCAAATGTTTCAGCAGAAGCTCAAAAAATCTGCTCAAATAAAAAAAATGTACGGCTCTTATCCTGTGGCCAATGGTCATCACAACTTCCAGAATTGGACTATAAGCGTGTAAACGGTGGCTTATTAGTACAAGAGAGAGATATTGATCTCTTTGAGCAAGAAAACCTTCAAGTTGTCAGTACCCAAAAACCAACAGATCAAGAAATGGCAGACTTACTATTTGCTTGGAAGGTCGCTAAATTCGTCAAATCAAATGCTATCGTTTATGCAAAAAACGGTCAAACTATCGGTGTAGGAGCCGGTCAAATGAGCAGAGTCTATAGCGCTCGAATCGCTGCAATTAAGGCAGCCGACGAAAACCTAGAAGTGGCAGGTTCAGTGATGGCCTCTGATGCCTTCTTTCCATTCCGAGATGGTATTGATGCAGCCGCTGAAGCTGGAATTAGAGCAGTCATTCAACCAGGTGGTTCTATTCGAGATGAGGAAATTATCGCTGCGGCTAATGAACATGGTATAGCAATGGTGTTCACGGGTATGCGACATTTCAGACATTAAAAAAACGACGGCCATT
>PCTP01000028.1 GCA_002770795.1 Gammaproteobacteria bacterium CG22_combo_CG10-13_8_21_14_all_40_8
ATTTTTGCCATCTAAACTAAATAAAAACCTTTGTGGATTCAAGGGGAGGTAGCGTTCAAGTTGTAAATCTCTTGGTGCTAAAGTTTCTACAGTGTATAAAGACTCTAATAAAATTGTTGAGGGTGGAAGCCCTTTCACAGAAATAGTGGCAACAGAGGCTTTTCCTAGCTCATTTTCTTGGATCATTTCCATGACTTCTTGAATCATAGGATGTTCCCAGCTAATAAATTCTATATCTTCTCGAGATAGAGCTTTGTTTCTATCAACAGTGATGGTATTTCCATCTGGAGAGAGTCCAGGAAAATATTCCGATTGCATGTGTTCCCCAGGCCTTATCACCCAAGTGTCTTTACTATGTACTTCATTTTCCACGCCCATTTCATCGAATACTTTAATCATGAAGTCGGCGAGCAGATGGTTGTTTTCTTCAACCAATAGGTCCTCAATAATTTTAGTAGCAACCTGTGGTTTACAGGAGTTAAGTTCGAGTAACTTATCTCTTCCCTGATGCATCTCCTGCCTTAATTTTTCTGCATAAAGTGTAGTTTGTTGGAGTAGTTCTATAGCTTCGTATTCAGGCTGATTGAGAGCCTCGGTTAATTGTTCTGAGAAATGCTGATAAATGGCGTAGCCTGCTGAGCAGCTTTGTTCAAATAAGTTAAGACCCTGATGATACCAGTTAAACAGTACTTGCTGTGCACTATGTTTTAAATAAGGCACATGGATATGAATGGTTTGTTGTTGGCCTATTCTATCGAGTCGGCCAATTCTTTGTTCAATGAGATCTGGGTTAAGTGGGAGATCAAATAATACCAAATGATGTGCAAATTGAAAGTTTCTGCCTTCGCTCCCTATTTCTGAACATACCAATACTTGCGCCCCAGACTCATCATCTGAAAAATACGCCGCCGCTCTATCCCGTTCTACAATACTTAATCCAGGATAGAAGGCTGTGCTGCGGATACCACATTTTAAATTTAAATGCTTATCGATTATTTTACAGGTACTGGCATGGTGACAAATAATCAACGCTTTGGCGGGTTTTAAGTTTTTGAGATGTTGAACCAACCATTCAACTCTAGGATCTTGATTCAGCCAAGTATTTTCTGGCTGGTTGAACTCAGGAAATAATCTGTTTTTAATGTATTCTTCATGCGTTGATGAGTCGAGATAGTCTTCAGGACAATCCAGTGGATAAGCGTGAACTTTTCGTTCTGGAAATCCTTGGATTGAACTTCGTGTATTGCGGAATAAAACTCTACCAGTGCCTTGTTGATCAACCAATCGATCTAATAATTTTTCGAGAGATTGAATATCTGCAAAATCGATGGAATCGTAATTTTTCAGTAGCTTAGGGAGTTCATTTTGGATACAAGACTCAATTTTTTTGCATTCTTTGGTGCTAGCGCCCGCACCCAAAAAACTGATGAGTTGAATAATATGGTTGGCGATATCATTGGTCGCATGATAATGAAGTTGTTCTTCCTTAAAAGCATCAAGGCTATAAAAACGATCAGGATCTAGCAATCTTAATCGAGCAAAATGCCCTTCTATACCCGCTTGTTCTGGGGTTGCGGTTAACAACAATAAACCACAGTTTTTCGCTGCAAGTTGTTCAATACATTGATATTCAATACTCACCTGATGTGGAGACCATTCGAGATGATGAGCCTCGTCGACTATAATTAAATCCCAATCAATCTCTAGAGCCTGCAGTTGAATTTTGGGGTTTTCACTGAGTAAACTCAAACTACAGAGAATCTTTTGCTCTGAATCAAAAGGGTTGGCATTTTCAGGAAAATCCTTGCGAAGTTGTTCTATATCTTCATCTTCCTCATCAAATTCGTAAACAATGGATTCAAGCGCTTCAATACGTGTTTTATCAAAAATTGAAAAAGCTAAATTAAAGCGACGCAGCATTTCTACTAGCCATTGATGTACAAGACTATCTGGTACCAGTATTAATACTTTACTTGCACGGCCCGAATGAATTTGTTGGTGTAAAATGAGACCCGCTTCAATCGTTTTACCTAAGCCGACCTCATCGGCTAAAAGCACGCGAGGTGCATGTCGATGAGCGACTTCATTGGCAATGTATATTTGATGAGGAAGTAGATCAATTCTTGCCCCTAACAGCCCAGATATAGAGGATTGCTGGAGGCGATGTAAGTGATTCAGGGCTTCAAAACGCAAACTAAAGGCACTGTTACCACCGAATTGACCACTGAGCAAACGTTGTCTAGGCGTGGTAAAGTGTACAAAGCAATTCAGATGTAACTCTGATAGTTTCTGTGGTTTGTTTTGTTCGTTGATACAGTTATAAATGACCAGTCCATTTTGGGATTCAATGTTTTGTACCTTAAACTCCTGTCCATTCATATTGGTGATGATATCACCTACAGCGTAAACTATTCGGCTAATAGGGGCATTATCTTTGGCGTAGTTTCTAATTTCATTAACGGCTGGGAAGCTAATTACCACAATGCGACCGGTGATCTCAATAACAATACCTAAACCAAGATTTGATTCTGTGTGACTGACAAAACGCTGACCAACAACCATATTCATACTGAGCCTGGAGAATGATAGAATGCACAAAAGCCAAATATTTTACCACCTGTTAACATTAAATAGCAGTCTTTAAACGCTATAAAGTAAAAAAACTAAATGAGGTTAAACATTCCTATGGCAAACTCCTTGGGTGATCAGTTTTTAAAAATGGGTTTAGTGGATAAAAAGAAGCTAAAGTCTGCTAAAAAAGAAAAACACAATCAGGCTGTGCAGCAATCAAAAAAAGGTGTGCTTAGCGAGGCACAAAAGCTGGTACAGATTGAAAAAATCCAAAAACAACAAAGAGATAAAGAACTTAACCGACAAAAACAAGCACAAGCGCAAGCTAAAGCCATTGCTGCACAAATTAAACAGTTAATACAACTGAATTGCCAACCTCGTGAGGGAGGTGATGTGAAGTATCATTTCACTCACACAATGAGTGATGGTAAGCAGTTTGTGAAGTCCTTATTTGTGACAGCTCAAATGTCTAAACAACTTGCAGACGGATATTTATCAGTAGCATTCGATGGAGAGAATTATCAAGTAATTCCCTCAGTCGTTGCCCAAAAAATTGCCCAAAGAGATAGCTCAGCCTTGATTGTATTTAATGCGTCCACTGAATCTTCTGAAGAAAAAGACGATCCTTATGCGGATTTCCAAGTGCCTGATGATTTGATGTGGTAATCATTGAGATGTA
>PCTP01000165.1:0-679 GCA_002770795.1 Gammaproteobacteria bacterium CG22_combo_CG10-13_8_21_14_all_40_8
TGTTTTTTATTTTTTTTCGGCTGACTGCTGGAGTCGGCATAATCTCTACGCACTGGCGTTTCCTTACATTTTTTCGGGTGCGCTAACACCTAATAAATTCAATCCATTCGCAAACACTTGGCGAACCGCATCAATCAACGTCATACGAGCTTGGCATAGATCATGGTTTTCCACTATCCAGCGCCCATTTTCATCGTTTTGCCCCACTTGATAATATCCATGTAAGCCTGAGGCGAGTTCTCTTAGATAATGGGCAATGATATGAGGCTCTAAATTCGTCGCTGCAACAGAAATCAACTCGGGGAATTGGCTCAATTTATCCATTAAACTGGTTTCTTCAGCCAGAGTTAATAACGCTAATTGCTGTAATCCAAGCGCCTGATCGTAGGATTTTCCCATTTCTTCAAGCTTTCTAAAGGCCGAACAAATGCGTGCATGGGCATATTGAATATAATACACGGGATTGTCATTGGTTTGAGAGGCTGCCAGCTCTAGATCAAAAGTCATTTGTGAGTTGGATCGTCTTGCTGCCAAGAAGTAACGGGTGGCATCTTTACCTACTTCATCAATAATATCTCTTAATGTCACATAACTACCGGCTCTTTTGGATATTTTGACTTCCTCATGGCCTCTCATCACTGTCACCATTTGGTGCAAAACAACTTCCGGCCAATCTTTA
>PCTP01000165.1:723-3258 GCA_002770795.1 Gammaproteobacteria bacterium CG22_combo_CG10-13_8_21_14_all_40_8
CACGGTACTGTGGTGATCCGCGCCAAACTCATCAACGACTCGTTTAAAACCTCGATTCCATTTATTGGCATGGTAGGCAACATCGGGTAAGAAATAGGTATATCCTCCCCCCGACTTACGCATTACGCGATCTTTATCATCACCATAATCGCTGGTTCTTAGCCATAAAGCGCCATCTTGTTCATAAGTATGACCACCTTGCATCAAAGTCTCGACGGTTTTTTCAATATCGCCATTTTTGTAAAGAGAAGACTCTAGAAAATACACATCAAAGTCCACATCAAAGGCTTTCAAGTCTTGATCTTGTTCTCGACGTAAATAAGCCACCGCAAACTCTTGAATAGCCTCAAGATTATCTATATCCCCTAAAGCAGTGACCTGTTTATCAGCCGCTTCAACAGATTTTTTGGCTAAATAGTCTTGTGCCACATCTTGAATATAATGACCCTGATACCAGTCTGGTTGCCATTGCTCAGATCCTGGTAAGATACCTTTGGCACGCGCCTGAACCGACAAACCTAAGTTAGCAATTTGTTGTCCCGCGTCATTGTAATAATACTCTCGAGTCACTTTCCAACCCGTAGCCTCTAATATTCTGGCCAAACAATCCCCCACAACAGCCGCTCGACCATGACCAATATGTAGAGGGCCTGTAGGATTAGCAGAAACATATTCCACCTGCGCCTTCTGTCCAGCGCCTGCATCCGTATGACCAAACAAATATTTCTCATTCAAAACGCGATGAATAATCTGACTGGCAGCTGTCTGTTTTAGAAAGAAATTAATAAATCCAGGTCCAGCAATTTCAACTTTTTCGATTAAATCAGACGCGGGGAACGCCGCAATCAAACGATTGGCCATTTCTCGAGGATTTAAAGAGGCGGCTTTGCCCATAACCAGCGCTAAATTTGTCGCCAAATCGCCATGACTGGCATCTTTGGTATGATCCACTTGGATTTTGGCCTGATAATCCTGAGTTATTAACTGATCAGATTTAAGATTTTCGACTGCCTGTTGCAGTAAATGGCTAATTTTTGATTTCATGTGTCAGCTATATTTGAGTGTATTTAAATGGATGGATTTATACCCGTGCATTAAACCATTTCTTGGGGGTCAACATCCAGAGCCCAACGCACATTTCTTGCTAGTTTACGCCCATTTTTACTCGATAAATACAGACGTATTTGTGCAGCCGCTTTATGAAGGGCGCTACGTCGTTGTGATTGGAGTAAAAGTTGGAAACGAAATCGACCTTGTTTTCTTAACATTAGGGCTGGAATGGGTCCCATTAATGAAACCTCTGGGTTTTGATGTGCGAATAGGCGATGTAATTCTGCCAGCATATGCTCCACTTGCTGTTGAATAGGCGACTCCGCTCGTAACAACACCAAAAAAGCAAAAGGCGGTAATTGCATCAGCGATCTTTCTTTTAAAAGTGCCTGTGACAAAGCCACATATCCTTGGGTCAACAACAATTGCAACATGGGATGATCGGGATGAAAGGTTTGCAAAATTACGCTGCCTTTCTTTTGAACTCGTCCCGCTCGCCCCCCCACTTGCACCAATAATTGAGCACCTCGCTCCATGGCGCGAAAATCCGAACTAAATAACATGGCATCGATATCTATCACCGCCACTAAGGTCACATTGGGAAAATGATGCCCTTTCGCCAGCATTTGTGTGCCCAGTAAAATGGCCCGATCTCCTGTATGAATTTGCTGCAGTTTGGCATCAAGTTCACCTTTTTTACGCACTACATCTCTATCCATTCGGATCACAGGAACATCTTGAAAATGTTGTTCTAACTTCTCTTGCAATCGCTCGGTTCCTATTCCCAAAGGATGTAACTCGGGACTTTGGCACTCAGGGCAATGGGTCGGTAAGGGTTGTTTGGTATCACAATGGTGACAAATCAATCGGTTTGGGAATTTATGTAATGTGTACCGTGCATCACAGTGGCGGCATTGGGCTAACCAACCGCAATCATAACAAATCAAACTGGGCGCATATCCACGCCTATTTAAAAAGATTAAAACTTGCTCTCCCTGAGAAAGGTGCTGAGCTATTTTCGACAACAGCGGTTTTGAAAGTCCCTGATCCAACTTCAACTTGCGTATATCTAATAATTCCCACTGCGGTGGTTTAGCTTCTCCCGCACGTTGCTTTAAACTAAGCTGCTGAAAACGCTGTTGATTTATATTCTGCAAGGTTTCTAATGAAGGTGTTGCCGATCCCAGTACAATGGGAATATCCAGTTTTTGACAGCGCAATAAAGCAGCGTCTCGCGTGTGATATCTCAGTCCATCTTGTTGCTTAAAGGATAAATCGTGCTCTTCATCTATTAATATTAACCCCAAATCAGGTAGAGGCGTAAAAATTGCAGATCGCGTTCCAATCACCACATCGACTAAACCCGCTTGTGACGCTAACCAGGCTTGAGCGCGATCATTGTCACTCATAGCAGAATGAAACAGCACAATTTTAGCATTCAATCGAGTTTGAAGCTGTTGCAAGGTTTGAGGAGCCAAGCCAATC
>PCTP01000027.1 GCA_002770795.1 Gammaproteobacteria bacterium CG22_combo_CG10-13_8_21_14_all_40_8
TGAACAATATCAGCAACATACAAAAAATCTCTATTCATTTGAGCCTTTAACATCAGTTGTAGCAAATTATTGATTTGTTGGATAGTATTATCCTCAAGGTTTGGCAGATAACGCACTAAATCTTCACAAAATTCAACACAGTATTCATTTGCTTGACCTTCTGCTCCTAGTCTGAAAGCATCACACATAATGTGCGCTTTCTCAAACAGTCTGTTCTTATTTAAGTTTTCTGTGGCTAATGTGACCATAATTTCACGCCTTCTATTTTTGCTCCCTTGTCACTGCCATTTAAAAAGACAACTTCAGAATGCGATTGTATATATCTTTCTAAATCTCTTAAATAGCCCTTCAGGTTAGCCATGGTAGGGACTTTTTCACCCAGAGAATTTATTAGCCAATGTTGATGATTATGGGTATGTTCGCTGTCTTGATAATTTTTTAAATAGCTTTGATTTGACTGCCAATAGGTATGTCCTTTTTCACCAACAAATGAAAAATCTGCACCTAATAATATAATATTCTTGGGTTTCATTTTTACAGCCAGATCTACAGCAGGATGAATCACACTTCCTGCAGAAAACAATGTTTTTTTAGGATATAAGGACTTTACCTCATCATAGAGATCACCAGATGAATAACTACAATAACGAGGCCCTCTCCATTTTTTTAAAACATCGTACTTCACTCTTGGGAAATAAACTAAATGGGTATTTTTTAAGGCGTTAAAATCTAAATCTTCAAACAGAAAATCTGCTTTTGCGTCAATACTGACCAATACATTAGGCACTATACCTTTGTGCATTAAAGGTTTTAAAGAGGCATCTAATGCGATGACAAAAGGTAGCTTGAAGGCTTTTTTTTGTTCAACTAACCAATCTAAATGCTCAGAAAGGGTTGGTCCTGTGGCTGCAATAAAAACATCATGGTGTCGAATAGATAAAAGGCTTGAAATATCTGGATCTTTTTGAATAAACTCTAAATTTTTTACGATGGATTGTTGTACATGCATATTACTTTTTTGGTGGCTTTTAGATAAATACTCCGTTTCAATCTCTAAAAACAATCTATCTCTCAATTGAGAGGCCTCTAAATCAGCAAGAATCAGTTCTGACGGAGAACAACAAAATGGATGGTAGACTTCTTTGATCTGATGATAAGAAAAAAGTTCAACACGGTTATCATTTAACCAACCTGATTGATCAAAATGGTTTAACACATAGAGAAAGAGTTTAAAATTTAGAATGCATATATTCAGTTTCTGAAGTTTCTTTCTTTTTAATAATGCAATGGGCAAATCCCCAAGGCCAGTGCCATAAATGCAGGCTTGTTGACTTGATTGTGGCACTCTCAATGATTGTAACTGTGATTCTGTCTCTCGATCATAATTACTGGTGAGCTGAATATCATCGACAATCAAAGTGTTTTTTTGGGGTTGAATGGAGATAGGTTGTGCAACTGCTTCTTCAAAAAAAGGGAGCAAAGCAGGCCATCTGCGATGGACAATCGAAATATTTTTTTCCAAAAACAGATCATCCATATTGATAAACCTCAACTTTATTTTTTAACTTGATGCATTCCTTTTTCTCAAGTGTAGCATCTAACTATAAGAAGTTAAACAACGACAAATTTTGTATTCGAGCAAAACTTTGTTGCGCCGCTTCCAAACCAAACTGCTGTTGGGATAAACGACTAATTGCTTCAGCCATATCTATATCCTGAACTTTTGATAAGGCGCTGGTATTGGTTAAATTAAAATCAGTATTAATGGCAATCTGATTGTCTAACACATTTAACCTTGATCCCACTCGCGCTTGAACTTGAGAAATCTTATCCATGGCTCTATCCATATTTTCTAAAGATTGATTTAAACCATTTTGAAGTTGCGCCGCTTGAGCTGGTGTACTTGTGTTTGTTCTTAATACATCGACAATATTTTTAACCGTAGTAAAAACATCTTGCCTGATACTGGGGTCGATATTAAAACTATCTCCTACCGCTGGGGTACCAGAAAGATTCACACTAATACCATTAAATTGTATTGCCTGGCCATCCACATAATTAGTTGGCCCAGTAACAGAAGCACTGCCTCCATCAAAAACTTCATATTGAAGCTGAGAGCCTGTTGTTGTGATCTGAATACTATAATTATCTGGTAAGTATGCAGCAGTATCATAGACAGAACCAGAACCAATGACACCATTCCCTGTATTAGCCAGATTCGCACTGGTGGAAAATTGTCCATTACCATTTCTGATATCAAAAAAAGTATCAAAACCAGAGTCCGAAGCTGAAACCGTGACACCTGTCCCCACTTGAACCTGACGTTGTCCTTGATCACCATTATATATAAAGGTACCGGAACTATCTTGATCGATGGGTTTCACATTCGCTTGAAATCCAGAGAATAAATATTCAATACCGTTGACCTTGGTATTGGCTAATCCTTGCAATTCCAATAGTCGCTGTTCCACCTCATCAGCCAATGCATTTCGATCCGAATCACTGAAAGTACCATTGCCCCCCTGTATCAGCAGATCCCTTACACGTTGTAGAACATTCGTAGAACTACCTAAGGCAATTTCTTCTTGTTGTGCAAAGTTTTTAACGCCTTCAGCATTTTGAGTTAATCTTGTCGTGATACCAATCTGTTGTTGAATATTGAAGATAACCGCAGAAGCAACGGGATCATCTGAAGGCACTTGAACACGTTTTTGAGTGGCTAGTTGATTTTGAGTTTTTAGTAAGCCAGACATTTGATCCTTGATGGAATTAAGGCCTGTAGTATTAAATTGTGTAGTAGAAATTCTCATGGCAAATTACTCTTAGTTAAATGCTCCAAGAAGGGTATCAAACAATTGCCCTGCAACGGCAATCACCCTAGATGAGGCCTGAAATGCCTGCTGAAAAGCAATTAAATTGGCGGCCTCCTCATCCAAATTCACACCAGATACAGATTCTCTTCTGTCTTGTGATTGTCTCAAAGCACTTAAATTTGCTTCTCGACTGGTGTTAGCTTCTTGTGTCTGAGCACCAACTCGCGTGACTAATTGTCCATAACCCTGTTGAAAAGAGGCTGTTCCTCCATCTAATGTGGATTGGGTTTGCAGGTTAGACATCAATGAGGCGTTACGATTATCACCAATACCACCATTATTATAATCAATTACAAAACTATCACCCGCACTAGGTGAACCAGCAATCACAACATTGTAGCCAAAATCTGTT
>PCTP01000065.1 GCA_002770795.1 Gammaproteobacteria bacterium CG22_combo_CG10-13_8_21_14_all_40_8
GGACACTCAGCGCATTTTTAATGCTGGCACTGGCTTATTTTGGTGTTTGGGCTGTTAAACTTTGGCTTATAGTAGGATAAACATCTTTTGATTGAGTCTTCTGATCTGGCATTATTGCTTGTTTTAATTTTTCTTATTTTGGTTTCAGCATTCTTTTCCAGTGCTGAAACTGGAATGATGACCATTAACCGCTATCGCCTCAAGCATCATGTACGTTCTAAAAATGCAGCAGCAATTCGTGTGAGTGAATTGCTGTCTAAGCAGGATAAGCTTATTGGACTTATTCTTATCGGCAATAATTTCGTCAATATTCTAGCTTCTTCTATTGCCACTATTTTAGCCGTGCGCCTTTGGGGGGATTTAGGCGTCGCTATTGCCACGGTGAGTTTGACTTTTGTGGTACTGATTTTTGCGGAAGTCACACCGAAAACACTCGCCAGTATTTATCCAGAAAAAGTGGCCTATCCAGCCTCCTTTATCTTAAAGCCGCTGATGTATATTCTCTATCCCTTGGTTTGGTTAGTGAACTTTATCGCAATCATGTTAATTCGTCCTTTTGGGCTAAGAGCCAGTAACCGAACAGACGAGTTAAATGCCGATGAACTGCGTTCGGTGGTTAAAGAATCTTCTTCTTTGATACCCCCCTCACACCAGAGGATGTTGCTCAGTGTCTTGAACTTAGAAAGTATCACGGTACAAGATATTATGATCCCAAAATCAGAGATTGCTGGTATTGATCTTGAAGACGATTGGGACTTGGTCATGAATTGCCTCAAACACATGCAACATACAAGAATGTTGGTTTATCGAGATGAGGTCGATAATGTCATCGGCATGCTGCATGCGCGAGATTTAGCCAATTTAATGAGTGGCGGAGATTTCACTAAAGAAAAACTCATTAACAGTTTAAGAGAAGTGACCTATATTCCCGAGGGCACGCCACTCACAACTCAGCTCATTAAATTTAAAGCCAGACGTAATCGTATTAGTTTAGTGGTGGATGAATATGGAGATATTCTGGGTTTGGTGACATTAGAAGATATTTTGGAAGAAATAGTGGGTGAATTTACCACGGATATTACCCAAACCATTCAACCCGACATTCATAAAGAAAGCGAACAAGGCTATCTTATTGATGGTAGTATTACCTTAAGAGAGCTTAACAAAGCGTTAAAGCTTGATTTTCCACTCACTGGGGCAAAAACATTAAGTGGTCTGGTAGTTGATTATCTTGAAATGATTCCAGAGCCTTTAACATGCGTTAGAATTAGTGGCTATCCAATGGAAATTGTTCAAGTAAAAGACAACAAAATCAAAACACTACGCCTATACCCTAAGCTTCGCCTCTACTAGGAGCCTGTCCGAGATAATAGTAAATATTATCAAATAATAGAGGCAACATAATAAAACAAGACAGAATATAGCTGTTTGATTTTACAAGCAATTTCTTCTATATAACTGTATGTCATTTAATTGATGTTTCTATGTTCAAGGTACAGCTATCTACCCAAGCCACTTTTTAATAGGGAAACTGATATGAAGCCAGCAAAAATTATTCTTATTATTACCGGCACAGTCGTCACTTTAATTATAGCCACGCTAATTTATGTGACTTCGGTGATGGATCCCAACGATTATAAACAAAGCATTATAAGTCAAGCCAAAGAGAAAGCTGGATTAGATGTTAAGATCGATGGCAATATTCAGTGGCGATTTTTGCCGAATATTGGCATTACGGTTGGCCACAGTTCAGTCGATAATCCATCAGGTTTCGGCGGTGGCACTATGCTTGAATTTAATAAAATTGATGTGGATATCGCATTCTGGCCGTTACTCAGCAAGAAAGTCAAAGTGGGGGTTATCACTGTTGATGGGTTTAAGGCCAATCTAGTTACCAATGCCAAAGGTGTTTCTAATTTGGATAGTTTAAATTCAGCCAAGGCAGACGCCCCCCAACAACAACCAACTGTAAAACCTAGCGCTATAAAAAAAGAATCAACCATACCAGATCTTGATGTACTTGGCATTCGCCTGGTACATGCCAATATTTCAATCAAAAATCAACAGCTTAAAACTCAACAGTCGCTGAGTAAGCTGCAATTTAGCCTAGGTCATCTTAGCCTAGGGAATGATGTGCCTTTACAATTCTCTACCCATATAGATACAGGTGATATGGTGGCTGATATCCAATCTAGCGGTAAAATTAATATTGCGAAAACGCTTAATCAATTCAATCTTATTGAGCTAAATACCCAAATAGAGTTAACAGGTGAAGAACTTCTCCATAAACGACTGACCCTCGATAGTCACATTTCAGCGCTTATGGATACTGATAAAAATCTATTAAAATTCTCAAAGCTGTCTTTATCTGTGTTAGGAATTGACCTAACGGGTACAGCACAGGTGCAGCTCGATACCATACCAACCCTTGATTATAATGTTCAGGTGGGGGCGGTAGATCTGGATAAAATATTACCCGCAAAACCACAAAACACAGCCACAAAAACGGCACCAGCCAATACGCAAGATCTCGATCTGTCTTGGATGAAGAGCATCCATATGAATGGTCAGTTAGGCATAAAATCCATCAAGGTAAAAGGATTAAGCATGATTAACATCCAAGTACCCTTGCAGCTTAAAAATGGTATTTTGAAGTTATCTGGGGTTAAAGCAGATTTATATCAAGGCAAATTATTATCAAACGCCACACTCAATGCGCAAACAATAACGCCTTCCTTCTCAAACAAAAGTGAACTATCTGGTGTCAATGCGTTGCCTTTGAGTAGAGACTTATTGGAAAAAGAACTGATTAGCGGTATAGCCAACCTGTCTTTTGAGATCGCTGGTACTGGTTTGGACGAAAAGAACATTAGGGCGAAAACCCAAGGCAAAGGTCAATTTTCATTTAAAAATGGCGCTATTCAAGGCGTTAATATTGCACAGTTAATTCGCCGCGCTTACACCACGTTCAAGGGACAAACCTTAGCAGAATCCAATGAACCCAATCAAACAGATTTCGCTTCTCTTTCAGGGAGTTTTACCCTAAAAGATGGCTTATTCAACAACCCAGATCTTGATCTCAGTTCTCCTTTGCTACGAATTCAAGGCAAAGGTGATGCACAGATTATTGCCGAAACTATTGACTATCATTTAACCACATCCATTGTCGCAACCCTTGACGGACAGGGAGGAAAACCCATGACTGAACTAAATAATATCTCCATCCCTCTCTTAATTAAAGGCACAT
>PCTP01000221.1 GCA_002770795.1 Gammaproteobacteria bacterium CG22_combo_CG10-13_8_21_14_all_40_8
ATTATCAACACCATGCCAGTTTCACTTATCAAGATACTGATGGTGAACTCACCGCCAATCGAATTGGCGGACGTAGATTAAATCTTTCTTCTGACTGGTATACCCGTGGTGATCATTTAACTGCTTACTCCTTTCAATGGTTTGCTGACTGGACATCCGCATTTTCTACCGAAGTACGTATAGCCGACAAAACTGTGGATAACACACAAACACCGGTAAATGGTTTAGGCATGGGTGAAGTCAACGTCAGAACAGATACCGGCGATGTACGTTTTGGTCCAGATCGTTCTCGCCATGCCAATCAATTAAACAATGATAATTTACAATTGATGATCAATACAGAATACCTAATGGGTAATCACACCCTTAACGCAGGTTGGGCACATGACAAAATTGATGTTTTCAATATCTTCGTACCAGAATCACTAGGTGTTTGGAACTTTAACAGTCTTGCTGATTTTGAAAATAGAACGGCTGATAGTTTTTCTTATCAAAATGCGGATAGCAATAATGCTAACGACGGTGCAGCAAACTTTAGCCTCACAACGGACACCTTATATTTAGGAGATGTATGGGATATTTCTTATAATTTTTCCTTACAATATGGTTTACGTTATGAATCTATTCATACCAATGATGAGCCCAGATTCAATCAAAATTTTATGGATCGTTATGGGTTCTCAAATACAGCTACCCTGGATGGAGAAGATATTTTATTACCTCGTTTAGGCTTTACTTGGAATCTGAATGATGAATTTACTTTAAGTGGTGGTTTGGGTAAATATTCTGGAAGTCGACCCAATGTTTGGCTCTCCAATGCCTATACCAATGATGGTGTCACCATTGTGCGCCCCAATTTATCTTCATTAGATCCCAGCACCTATTTAAACAATGTTGACATTACTCAAGTACCGACTGCCGTTCAAGAGACATTATCAGCTGGGGATGGGAACTCAACCCCTATTGATCCTAACTTTAATATACCCGCGCATTGGCAATATTCATTAAAAGCCAATTATATCGCGGATTTAGGTGCTCTCGGTTCTGCTTGGGATTTAAATGCAGAAATCATTTATAAAAATATCGTCAGAGATGTGAAATGGGTTGATTTAGCGAGGGAACAAGTCGGCACTACCGTTGATGGACGCCCTATTTATGGTTCATTTGATCCTGTGACGAATAATCGCGATCATTATGACTTGCTACTAACGAACTCCAAAGGCGGCGATAGCACTATAATGACTTTCTCTGCTGACAAGTCTTTCTCAAACGGTGTTGATCTAAATGTATCCTATACCCATCAGAATGTGAATGATCGTGTGCCTGGTACTTCTTCAACCGCTGAATCAAACTATGCATTTACCACTGTACGTGATCGTCAAAATCCTGATGTGGCTACTGCAGCCTATGAAGTAGAACATCGTTTTGCGATGAATTTAGACTACAGAGTCAATTTATTTGAGGGCTATACCACGACTGTGGGTCTGTTTATGGAACGAGTCTCTGGACGTCCTTATAGTTGGACATTAGGTGCGTTTAGAGATCGCGATTTTGGTGATCAATCTCGGTTCTATAATTCAGACGTTTACCTCCCTTACATACCGACTGGTGCGGATGATGCCGCAGTAGATTTCAGTTGTTCACGCTGTTTAAGTTATGAGCAAATATTAGAGCAACTTCAGGCCAATGGTATTTCTACAGAGGGTGGAAGTCTGAAACGCAATAAATATAGTAGTCCTTGGAAAACCAATATGGATCTCTATTTATCTCAACAGCTCCCAGGATTTTCCAAAGAACACAAAGGAGAACTTTATTTCAATATCGATAATGTATTAAATCTACTTCAAAAACACAGAGGTCAAATTTACTCTAACCGATTTGGAGAAAGCCAACAAATTCTGTTTGATTATGATCTCAACGCGGATGGTCAATATCAATACCAAGAACCCTTTGGTGGATATAGAAATGGGTCACCAGCAGAGTTTAGAGCCAAAGAATCTACTTGGCGCTTAAAGGTTGGTGTGCGTTATAACTTCTGATTATTAACCCATTGAAGTTATCGAGTAGGGTGAGTCTAAAGGATCTAGACTCACCCCTCTCAGAACACCACTTAAGGCTCTTAACCACCATGTATCTATACAGTTCTACAGTTGGCGATACGAATACTTGCACACAAGTTTCAAAAAACAGCTGAATTAGTATCTGGATTAATATCCAAATACCAGTGTTCCGGATCTATGCTTATACTTTTGGGAGTTTTTGTTAAGTCTAATGATATTTGATGTGCACCATACTGAAGAGGTATTTGAAAGTCCATAAAATTATGCTCATCAAAATCTATTTTAAATGGTAAAAGTAATTTAACTTGTGGCTCAGGCATTGATAACTTGTTGCCATATGAACCAACCACTCTATAGTTAATCACCACTTCACCTTTATCCTTGCTGTTAGTTAACTTAAAAGCAACATCCTCTATTCTAAAGTCAAAAAATAATGCATCATCGAATACTTGGCGAATGATAACATTAAATTCAGGTTTAAGATTTGCCACCAAAAAATCTCTGAAATCCGTCAGATTTTGGGGGGTTAGTGTTGCAGGGCCTGACAAAAACTTTCTCAACACTTCAAAAAATTTATCTTCTCCCACTTGCAAAGATAACCCATAGTAGAGCAAAGAGGATTTAAAGTAGGTTAGAAAACGCTCTTCATCAGCATGAGTGGTGGCAATCAGCGCTTTATCCTGCCCGATAAATTGTGCATAGGATTTCACAGAAAATTGGTAAAGCCTTTCAAAATCTGGTGGTGGATAAAAAGACTTCACCGCCATTAAAGACATAAATTGGGCTAATCCCTCTATAAACGCCCTACTACCTAGAGCAGGATGTGATTTTTCAACAATTTTATATCCAAACCAAAAATGAGCCAGCTCATGGGCAACAAGATTAAAAACGGATATTTCATTATCTGGGCGATTTAAATCAATGTTAAAAGCAATTTTACTGGAAAGTGTCACCAGTCCTGGAAAAGTTCTTGATAATCCATTTTCAATCGGTCTTTGTACAATTTGAATAGATGGATAAGGAGAGCTCCCCAATAGTTCCTGATAAAGTTCTAAAATTTTCATGGCTGAATCTGCAATAAACTGTTGTTGTTTTTGAAACTTATCCAACGACAAAACAGTCACCTGAACATTGCCAAGTTGCACCTTATGACTGACGTAATGCGCAC
>PCTP01000132.1:0-2536 GCA_002770795.1 Gammaproteobacteria bacterium CG22_combo_CG10-13_8_21_14_all_40_8
CCTTCTTTACTGTTAATACAAAAGGGCGGCTTAAAACCTTCGATATCACCACCAGCTATTTTCATATTCGCATGCAGCAAGTGATGGATCGGAGCCAGGAGTTGGTCGCGTTTATCAATGGTAATCTGGTCAAATTCGATAACTAAACTAACATCAAGGTGGCAGCGGGCTTCTTCAATAAAGGAGGATCTAGCACCTGTTTTATCCAAAGGATTTCCTGTACCAACAATCGAATGCACAAAATCATTATTTCCTTTGTAAGTCTGTAAATCCATATTGTGACTGACCACACCTGCTGCCAAGAATGCCACTGGAATACCTTGCTCATTTATTTTACGTTGCAGAGCATGTACCGCACCCAGCCAAGCCGTCATCGCTGGAAAGCCAATAGTAAAAGGGCTAGAAAGGGCATTGGCGTTATGAACTTTAATATGCGGAATAATCAGTAGTTTTTTGACTTCACCTATCATCGTAACGCCTCCTTATTGATTAACACCAACGTCTGCATATGTTTATGTTCGGCATCACTGAATTTAATTGCTTTTTTGCCAATTGTTTTTTCGTAACCATGAAATAGAAAGATGGTCACTGATTTAACTATGTCGTCAAGCCAGTCATCAGTGGTTTCGCGCAATGCTTTTATATCTTCTTGTTCACACAACCAGGTTTTTTGTGCTGAAGTCAATTGATTCACGGCTGGATTGTATTGTTCTAGTGCTACGCTACGAACCTGCCACATTTTTTCAATGATATGATCAATCACGCTTTGGTAATATTCATCACGTTCAGCACGGATATGCATATTGTTATCGTCGCGGCCATAAAGTTTGTGCAGTTGATAGAACTGATTTTTACATTGAAAATAATGCACAGTTTGGTTGAAAAAATCGGACTGAGGAAAGTGTACATCTCGATTTTTCAGTTGCGGAGGAGCGCACATAAACAAATGGGCTTTACCCCCATTTTGATTGTTTAATACACTGATGTTTTGCGGTTTAGTGCCACCGTAGCCAATAGTAGTTAAATTATAGATTTCTTTATATTCTTGATGCTCTTGATTGGTCTTCTTTCTCTCTCTGGCTGCTTTTATTTCATCACCAAACCGCATTGCATCAAGACGTGTCCTCAATTCAAATAGAATCCCTGACGCTGTCAAAACAGATAATTGATGGTAATCAGTAACGGCATCCGACAGATTTTTATCAGTCACTTTTGTGATAGGGAAGAATACCTGCTTTATTTTAGAGCTTGTGACAATTTCACCACCCGTTGAGGCCATAGCCAGAAAACCTAGCTTTAGCGCTTGATAATTTTGGCTTTCATCAACATGATCCAGCGTTAATAAACTAACCGCAACATCCGTATCTTGCTCAATATGATGAATGAGCGTTTGCCCGTCATCCATTATCAGTGTTAAAAACTTATACACGTCCAGCGCAGCGGCATTACCTAATGCATCAGCTGCAGCTTTAACATTGCCGCTTCTTAAAAAACCATCATTGGCTTGTTTGTTATGAGCAATAATGGAGCTGACGTAGCCGTTCTTGTTTTTACGTGAACTCGGGTGACTAAAGGTGCAAGGGTGGGTTGAAATAGAAATTTGTCCCGCTCTTTGAGCGGCATGAGGCAACCATTGCTTTAAAGAAAAGATCGTATCACATTCTATTTCTTTTTCTCGCACCTCTATCTCTGACATTGATGTCGTGAGATTTTTCTTTAACCATGATGCTTTCCTTTCGTCAAAAAATTCTCTTATTGCGGTGTCAATCATTTTTTACTTCCTTATTTTATCGTGAATATTGATAATACGGCAACCAACAACATAAGTCAACACCTATGTGCATAAACTAATTAAATAAGTCAACACCTATGTCCATAAATTAATTAAATAGTCGTAAAATGAGCTTTATTAGCTTTGCATCTTTAAGCTATAATGGGGTTTCTGTCGCACAGGCAGCTTAGAAATATGTTCATAAACTAAAACGTTCACTGCCGCATAGGCAGCTTAAAGGCCAGATATTCTAATCGTCTGACCTTATTTCACTAAATTTTCACTAATCCCAACTGGTCGTTATAACCATACTGTTTTTTCTCATCAAAAGGAAAACTCAATTCCCCATAGCGCAACGAGACAGCTCTTTGACTCCATTGTTGTTCATCGGCCAACTCGATACAACTCTGGTCATAATTACGTGTTAGCCACAATCGTTGCTGCGCTTGCTCGCTCAATGTAATTCTTTGAATATTAAGAAGATTCTCACGATCAATAGCGTAGCCTTGCTCATTTTTTTCGGAAAAGCGGCTGGTTTGCTGATCTTCATTAAAGACTAAAAATACTTTTAAACTTGGCTCACTTTTTCGAAAAGGAGCTAAAGCCTGTGGCAAGGCGGTTAAAAACCAGTGATGGTTTAGCCACCCTTGTAATGTGTGGGGACCGGTTTGCGTGCCTTCACCACTCATTTTGTAATTCGCCAGCCAATGCCAGGTGGCCACATGTTCTAATTCAACTAAAGTTGCTGCTTGGGTTAAGGGACGC
>PCTP01000132.1:2563-3233 GCA_002770795.1 Gammaproteobacteria bacterium CG22_combo_CG10-13_8_21_14_all_40_8
CATTGAATACGCGGAATGGCATCTAAACCTTGGGCAACCTCTTTAATATTGATTAATTGGGTTAGATCATGGCTCTTTAAGTGCATGAGATCTTCAAATCCAGGACGATTAAATACTCTAACGTCCTCCTTATGATGATCTCTAAGGCCTTTCCAGTTATATTGCAACAGGGATAAATTGGGTTGTTCAACCTCACCCCCACGGTGTCGCTTTACCCGACCAGCTAATTGAATTATTGAACGGTAAGACGAAGGCTCAATAACTGCCCAATCAAAATCATGGTCACGCCCTACCTCTTCCACGGGCGTCGCTACCAATATGAAGATTATATTTTTCGTGTTTGGCGCATTTTTTTTAATGGCAGTTAAGTGCCCACGAATTATCGGGTTATTTAAGGCTTTCGGCGCTTCTTCGGCTTTTTCTTTCCGTTTTAATACCTGGTCTAAATGCTTTTCTTGTACTGATCGCATTAACAGCACCTGTTGACTGTGATAAGCCATGACTCTCACTTCTGTCGTTTCAGGCCAATCTCTTTCTAATAAGTATTTAGTGAGTTCGATACAAGGTGAAATATTGGCCACGCGAACCACGCCGAACGAAACATTAAGTTGGGTAACTTGATCGACAAAATGGTGGTGTTGATGCTTGTTCAATGCGCTTTGGGCTATCA
>PCTP01000239.1 GCA_002770795.1 Gammaproteobacteria bacterium CG22_combo_CG10-13_8_21_14_all_40_8
GATTGTTATGGCTATTTGATCATATCTACCTGAATATGAACAGTTTTTCGTGATCTAGCCCTGGGTAAGTGACTTGTAAATGCATATTACAAAGTCACTTGAGATCCCGCCCCTTCTAACAATCTGCCAATGCTTTGTCCGAGTCCTCAAAACAGTCTATTAAAGCTTGTTCTGGTGGCGTTGTTAATAAGCTTACCACCACAATGCTCACTAAAGACAAAATGAATGCAGGAAACATTTCATAGAGATCAAAAATACCGCCAGAAAGTTGTTTCCAAATAATAACGGTAAAAGCCCCCACCACAATACCAGCCATTGCACCAAATTTGTTCATACGCTTCCAAAGTACCGAAAGCAAAACCAATGGCCCAAAGGCACTTCCCAATCCTGCCCAAGCATAGGAAACCAAAGATAATACGCGCGTATTTGGATCTGAAGCGATGACAATAGCGATTAGAGCAAGGATTAACACAGAAATTCTGCCCACCCATACGAGCTCATTTTGACTCGCATTTTTTCGGAAAAAGCTACGATAAAAATCTTCGGTGATAGCACTTGAGCAGACTAATAATTGAGAATCAATGGTACTCATCACAGCGGCTAAAATGGCGGCTAATAAAATACCCGATACCCATGGGTTAAACAGCACTTGTGTCATTAAAATAAACACCGCTTCACTATTAGACTGTAACTCGGTTAACCCCAATTCGGGGTGAACTTGAAAATAAGCAATCCCTACAAGACCCGTTAGGATGGATCCCACTAAGCTGATTATCATCCAACTCATGGAGATTCTTCTGGCAGTTCCCATATTTTCAACCTTGTCAATGGCCATAAATCTTGCCAAGATATGAGGCTGTCCTACATAACCAAATCCCCATGCTAACAACGACAGTCCTCCAATGATAGTTAAACCTGAAAATGGATCTAGGGGATTTATATGTGCATAGATACTTTGCGTTTGCTGCGCTTGGGCAATGGCTAAGGTGGTTTCATTCCATCCGCCTAATTCATAAATCGCGGTAATAGGTGCAACAACTAAAGCCAATAACATTAAGAGGCCTTGAAAAAAGTCCGTCCAACTAACCGCTAGAAAACCACCCAAAAATGTATAAGAAACAATCACAACGGCTCCAATCCATAAAGCCATTTGATAATTCATATTGAAAGTATGATTAAATAATGTGGCACCAGCGACCAAACCTGATGCTGTATAAAATGTGAAAAAAATCAAAATGGCTGCAGCTGAAACCACGCGCAATGCTTTGGTTTTATCGTTAAATCGATTTTCAAAATAGTCGGGTAATGTTACAGAATCACCATACTTTTCGGTAAAAACTCTGAGTCTTGGTGCAATAAACTTCCAATTGAGATAAGCACCAATGACGAGCCCCAATCCAATGACACCTTCACTCATCCCTCTTAAATAGATGGCCCCTGGAAGTCCCAGCAATAACCAACCACTCATATCAGAAGCCCCTGCACTTAAAGCAGTGACTGAGGCACTGAGCTTTCTGCCGCCTAGGATGTAATCAGATAAATTGTTTGTTAAACGCCATGCAATCACACCAATAACCAACGTGCCAACAAGATAGAGAATAAATGTAATCAGGGTGGGTAAAGGTATATTCATATGATTGAGCCAATCCTAGGTTAATGTTGATAGTTATGGTTGAAAATAGGTCTCAAGAAACTCTTCAAAAGATTGATGATGCTCCGCTTCCAGTTGTTGTTGTTTTCCCAGCGATTGCATCGATATTTTGTAAAACGTTTCCGCGAGTTCGCTCTCTAAGGGTTTGTCCATCAATAATTGTTTGTGTTTTAGCGACATCTCTTTGATAAGGCCAAAATAGCTGTTTTTTGTTTGGATTTGCTGCATCAATTGTCCAGAAAGTGTTTTTTCTGGATGTTGAAAACACTCAGCCCACTGTTGCACGCTGAGCGTATAACGATGAGTATTCCAACAACTATCAAACAGTTTAGCCACTAATAGCATTTTTTGTGCAAACTCTTGGCCTAGTTCGCTCAGTAATATCATTTGGTTGCCACTGTTTAAATGAATCCCTGGTTCTCGGCCCTGATTAACCGACTTGGAGAGATTTTCGGAAATATTCGCTTGTTCTCTGCAACTAATCGTTGGGCTTTCTAGCAATAAACAAGTCATTAAGAAGCAATCCAGCCAGTAGATTTGCTGGTTAGAGATACCAGTTGCCGTGAATGGATTGACATCAAGACCTCGTACTTCAATATATTCTATGCCACCTTGTGAAAGCGCTTTTGCAGGACGTTGACCACTTTTAGAGACTCTTTTAGGACGAATGTTCGAATAATACTCATTTTCAATTTGTAATAGATTGCTATTAAGCTGGTTATACTGCCATTCACCGGCTGCATTTTTTTGCTTAACACCAATTTTTTGATACAGCGGTTCTGGTGTATGGATAGCATGCTCTAAACCTTCAACATATTCAGCTAAACTATTGTAGCTAATATTCAGCTGTGACTGGGCATTGTTGGAATAGCCTAAATCTCCCATTCGTAAGGAGGTGGCATTGGGGCCATAGGAAGTGCAATCTGATAGTGACTTTAATTGATGATCTTTATTGCCTAAAAACGAATTACAAACTGCGGGTGACGCGCCAAATAAATAAGGTAACATCCAACAATGACGCTGATAGTTACGAATTAAGCCCATGTATCGGTCTGATATATAGCTTTGTTGAACGGAATTGAGATCTGCATTTTGAGGTTGAGCTGAGTCGGCTTGAAAAAGTATCAACCAAATTGACTCAGGAATAGAGAAGTTATAATGAACACCAGCAATGGTTTGCATCAACTTACCATAGCGATGCCCTAAACCGACTCGATAAATATATTTCATTCTCCCAATATTAGATGAGCCATACTCAGCAATGGGAATATCTTTTTCAGCTGTCATCATACAGGGCATGGAAGCATTCCAGAGATATTCATCACCAATATTTTGATACACAACTTGATGGATTGATTCTAAAAAGCTGACGGGA
>PCTP01000166.1:0-13247 GCA_002770795.1 Gammaproteobacteria bacterium CG22_combo_CG10-13_8_21_14_all_40_8
GAGTACAATGATCCGAAATATACGCCTAAAAAAATAAAAGATATACCCCCTCCGATAAAAAATATTTAAAACCTACTTTCAGGAAAGGAAAAAACTAAGACATTTACATAAGTGATTGATATATAACAATATATTTACACGTCACCCAATTCCATTATTTGCTACAGAACCTTGTGTAAAATGAGATCATGAACCATTCCACACCAAGTCACTAAACTCTGTTGCGAGTTAAAAACAGCATCTCCTTGGGTTACCTTAATTCGAGTACTTTTAACACCAACTTATCGATACCGGATTTCGCTTGCAGCATATTAGTGGCCAACATAAAGGCTGGGGTAGAAACCACTTTATTCTTTTCATCCACTACAAAACTATCCACCTCACAGTTATCATGGCAGCCACCCATCGCTGTAACAGCTTGTGCAGTTTCAAGATCCTTACCAATGGTCAGATGAATATTTGAACCTAAAATTTTGGGAATTAACACAGGAGCAATACAAATAAACCCCAATGGTTTGCCTTGTTGGTGCAATGCACTAGCAAACTGTCGCACAACTGCATTGACGCTACAATCAGCACCTTTTGTGGCAAAATTGCAAAGATTTTTAGCCGCCCCAAATCCCCCAGGAAAGATCGCCGCACTATAGTCTTCAGGATTAGCCTCCTTTAAATCAATAATTTCACCCCGAGCTAATCTGGCTGATTCAACCAACACATTCCGAACCTCTCCCTCTGCAACCTGACCCGTATAATGGTTAATTACATGCATCTGCTCCATATCCGGCGCCATACATTGCACCTCAACCCCAGCACTTTGCAAAGCCAATAAAGTCAACACCGACTCATAAATCTCTGAGCCGTCATTAACACCACAACCCGATAAAACCACAGCAATCTTTTTCATGCGAACTCCTTCCAATTATCCAAATTAAACCCGTGATCATTCAGAATGAAGGCATCATAAACACCTTCATTCTGAATGATCATATACCCGTTTAGTAGTTTTTCTCTTTCCAAGCCACAAACTCACTTTCAATGTCTTTGAAAATATATTTTGCCAACTTAGGCAAGCTACTCAACCAAGCTGAACGGTTGATGTGGGGCTCATGCCAGCATCGATTAAATATCAACCCCAGGTCTTTAGCACAATCTTCAATGTAAGTGGTTTTATTCAGTTTGGCATAACGCAGCAACATTTCAATGGTGGCGGGCTGCAAATGACAATATTCTGCAATAAAATGACTCTGCTCCATCAAACAATTCCTCAGGCTAGGCATGATGGCATGTTCAGCGGGTGTCAGCAAATATCGCTTGGGATTTTTACCAATTCTTGGAACCAATAATGTAATGCAATCTTTCTTGTCCATAACCATTCCTCTTTGAGTTTGAAAGTTTATGAAAAAAAACGCTCTTCGGTGATGCGAAAACAACCTTGCTATTACTTATGTCTCTAATTTAATGGCCTATCTGAAATGAACTATGATACGGAAAAACCACTTTCTTATACTGATTTTTCACTTGGTTTGAACTTAAACCCACCTAAACTCCACATGCAAAAACTGCAGGGGTATATACAGTCTAGAATAAAATGAGCGGATGTGTAAACTCCATTTTCACTAAATATCACAATTTACTGCTAGCGACAACCTGAAATGGATGCATAAGCATTTCGAGGTAACACGGATATATTTTAATGTGAAATGCCTTTCATTAAGGCTTTGATTTCCTTAATATGTACTCTACTGACAGGCAATTCTTGTTCTAAAGAATTTAAAAATACCGTATAGCGTCCGAGTCTATTACGACGAAGTTCGCTGATGAGTTTTTTATTCACTAAAGCATTTCGATGTATGCGGACAAAAAACGCTGATAATTCCTCCTCAAGTGATTTTAAAGAGTCATCTATAATATATTCTTTTTGCAGATGGTAAAGTAACACATATTTTTGCTCTGCTTTGAAATAATGAATTTCATTCACGGGTATTTTAATTAATGCACCACGATAGTTTACCGCAATAAATTTTCTGAAGTCTTTTGGCTGAGAAGAAGGCTTTTTGTTAGAGAGTTGAGCAAGTTGTGCACGATTGGGTTTTGCTACCTGCAATAAGGCTTGTTTTAATTCTTCCAGGCGGATAGGTTTGAGTAAATAAGCCTGCCCACCAGACTTGAAAGCTTGTAACGCATATTCATCATAAGCAGTGGTGAATATGATGGCAGGCGGGTTTTGTTGTTGTCTTAATAAGATTGCGGTTTCCAGCCCATCTTTTCCAGGCATTTCTATATCTAAAAGCACCACATCTGGTTGGTGTAATTGAACCTTCTGTATGGCATCATCTCCATTCACAGCATCTCCCACCACTTGGCAATTATCCAGTTCCTCAATTAAGCCAGAGAGCCTTAGTCTTGCTAAGGGTTCATCATCGACAATTAAAATATTCATGGCTGTTGTTCCGGAATTTGTAAAGAGACTTTAAAGAGGTCCTCTTGTTGGCAGATTTTAATTTGTGCATGCATGCCATAGAGTAGTTTCAACCGGTTGGTCACATTATCGAGTCCAACACCAGGACCATGGCGTTTATTGATCTGTTGTGGCGCCATGGGATTTTCTACTTCAATACATAGTTTAGTATGACGATATTGAGCTGAGACCGATAAAGTGCCTCCTTGTGGTAATGACGCGATCCCGTGGATGATAGCGTTTTCAATCAAGGGTTGCAGGAATAAGCTGGGAACAGGAAAATCGTCTGGTATGCTATCCACATCAAATTGAATGATCAGGCGTTCACCGAGTCTCAATTTTTCAAGGGCAAGGTATTGTTGGCAAAGCGTTAATTCGCGTTTCCAAGGAACCATCAACTGCACGTCATTTAAAACAGCTCTCATTAAACTGGCTAAATCTTCTATAGCTTGCTCGCTTTGCTTGGGTGATATTTTCACTAATGCTGCGATGGTATTGAGTGTGTTAAATAGAAAATGAGGATGGATCCTAGCATGTAGTGCTTCTATTTTAGCTTTGGATTCTGCTGCTAAACGGTACCGATAGTCTTGTTGTAAATAAAAATACCTCAATAAAACAGCACCTATAATACTCGAAATACTGAGGTTTTTAAGAATGATCTGCCAATGATTACTTTCTAAGCGTCCAAAGCTAGAGAAATCAGCCTGTTGGTATAAAATCCAAATGGCAATAATCGAGCAGGTAAAGGTTGCAAGTAAGATGAGTAAATAGGCAAAAAAGCCCATAACAAAGACACTGAAATGGCTCAGTCTAGCTCTTAAACCGCATAACAAGGCGCTGCTGCTGAGAGCCGTCCATTGTATCATGAGGGAATAGAGACCCAAGGATGTCCAGCCAGGGGACTCATCAGCGGCTAAAGTTAAAACAATCGCTAAAAGTTCAGCCGACAACACCACGAAAAAGACGCTGTTAGGTCGACAGAAATCAGGTAGAAACTGTTCACTCTTCATGTGATTGCGGTTCGCCTCAGATTGAAGGAGATAGAATAAAATTTCAGCATAGGTATTTATCGTGTAATTTTTTCATTCTTTACAACTGTGAACTATAATTATTTTGCAAATCTTTGGGTATTTCGTCTTACTCGTTTGATTTTCAATCAATTACTATCAAATTTTGTATATTAACCATAAGATGGTTTAAATTATAAAACCAATATAAAGAAGGTATCAAATTTACCTATTCATCAATTTTTTCATGGAAGATGATCAAAGAGTATCATGATAAGCTGTGTTCATGCCATTACATCCCATACAGATAAATAAGAACGATGTTGATATTAAACAACTCAACGAAGTTCGTCGTCGTTTTATGGGAATTAATCAGCAACGCTTAACTCGGCTAAAAGAACAATCTGGAGAGATGTTGCAGCTGGTGCTAGATGTTCTCCCCTTGCTACTGCATGTCAATCACCCTTTACTGCCTGGTTATCAAAATCAAAGCACGCCTTGTTCAATCAGTGATTATTTTCCTGGAAAACCAGAGCTAAATGCTGCAAAAAAAATCGCCAAAAGTTTTACCCTTCATAAAAGAGCGCAATTGCGAAGAGAAATACTTTCTGTTTTTTTGATGGGTTCAATGGGAACACTGGGGCAAAGCAATCGTAGTGATATGGATGTTTGGGTGGTACATACAGACGATATGGCGCCAGAGCCAATTCACCAACTGCAACTCAAATTAACGGCCATTGAGAGCTGGTCTGATCGTATGGGAGTGAGTTTGCATTTATTTATGATGACTCCTCAGTTTTTCAAAGAGAAACATACCAGTCTCATGGATCAGGAAAACTGTGGTTCAAGCCAACATTTTCTGTTGTTGGATGAATTTTATCGTACTGCCTTATTGTTGGCTGGAAGATTCCCTCTTTGGTGGCTCGTTCCACCTGAACATGAGTTTGAATATGAGCTTTTTTCCAAATTTCTAATGGAACAACGATTTATCAAAGAAGATGACTGTATTGATTTTGGTGGCATCAAGAAAATACCAGCAGAAGAATATTTTGGTGCAGCTTTATGGCAAATGAATAAAGCCATTATCTATCCCTATAAGTCGACGTTAAAGATTATGCTCATGGAGGCCTATGCGGCAAATTACCCTGATGTGGAACCTTTAAGTTTGACCTTGAAAAGAAAAATATATCAAGGAGAAATTGAACCTCAAATCATTGATGCCTATGTATTAATGTACAGGAAGGTCGAAGAGTACTTACTCGATCAGCAAGACTTTGAGCGATTAGAATGGGTGCGTAAATGTCTTTATCTTAAAACCAATATCCGCTTGAGTATTACACTGCGATCGACTAAAAATCAATGGCATAGAGAATTACTTTCTCAATTAGTTAAACAATGGGGTTGGGAGCAAGATCAGTTAATTCAATTGGATTCTAGATCTAAATGGAAAATATTTAGAACATTACAAGAAAAAAACATCCTGGTCAAAGAGATGACTCAAAGTTATCATTTTTTAAGCAATTTCGCCCGTCAATATTCAACAGAAATGAAAGTTTCATCGCATGATATGACTGTTTTGGGTCGAAAGCTGTATGCTATTTTTGAACGTCGTTCAGAAAAAATTGAGCGGGTAAACCCTGGTATTTCAACAGATTTATCTGAAAATGAATTATCTTTTTATTACTCTGCAGATAAAAGTTTCAGAAACAATTGGTCTGTCTACAAAGATCGATTGGTCACCAATGAAATTTCTTATAATAAACCACTGCTAAAAAACAGAAGCCTTTTGGAAATTTTAGCATGGACTTTTGTCAATGGTATTATAAAACCCAGAACCAAAATAACAATCTTAGGAGAAGACTCCCCTATTAGACCTGATGAGTTAAGGTCTATTATCAAAAAAATATCTTTATATTTACCCAAGGTTAAAAATATTGCAGATGATTTTTGTTATCAAACTTTAGCAAGACCTATCAAATCATTTTATCTGCTCAATTTGAATAGTGATCAAAATTTAAAGCCGAACAACTATCGCACAGTGAGTAATATTAACGATCCACTGTCTTACAGTTCTCGCCATATTAATTTAATTCAGTCATTAGATATTTTATCGATTAACTCTTGGAATGAAATTACTGTTAGAAGCTTTACTGGAGCAAGTTCTGTACTCAGATTATTACAACATGCATACACTCAAAAGAAATCAAATAAAGGTTGGGAATTTATATTGAGTTGTGATGTGGGGACATTTTCCAATGGGATTAATCAACGCTTAAATGAGATGCTGCATCACTTGATGAATTTTAGTGTACTTCCTACGCCATCAAAATATCTATGGAGTCAGGGGGAGTATATTCAGTATTTAGGGTTCACTGCGACGAATGTGGAACCCGGCATCATTGAGAGTGAGAAAGAATTGCTGAATATTATTTCAACAGCGGATCCAAGCGGTGATTTTATTCATATAGGATTTGATCATAATTGCTTGCCTAAAGAACCGTTTCGAGTCATTTCTAAAGAATCTCAAAAAGGCGTGGTTAATTTATATTATCACGTCGATAAAACCAGTCTAAAAATATGGTTGTCTGATGAAATGGGTGCCTTAATAAAATGGACTCAGGACTTTGAACACTTGCATAATATTTTGGATACCTATCATAATTTTTTACAAGAAGTTCTGACTCGACAATCCGTGTTGGGGACAAAAATAAAAATTTCACAGATACAATTTTTTGAGCTCAAATATAGTGAAGAGCAATGGAAGTTGAGTAAGAAGTCATTGCCTCCTTGCGTTGTTGCTAAACGGTTTTTACCTATTCAGGCTGTAGTTGAAACCGATGAGAATAACCACAGTATGGTGAATATTTATTGTCAAAAAGAAGTTTTCTTTCAATCTGAATTGAAAGAAAACTTCTATCCAGTTATCGCAAAATTTATCGTTGAGCAACGCCTACATCATAAAAAGTATCCTATCTACCTCACCGATTTGGAATTAACTCGTTTAACTCACAGAGGCCAGATCTCAACTTGTACTTATTTGAAATACAAAATTGATATCGAAAATAAATTAAATGATGCTTTAATGCAGACTCATTAGTCTGTTGATTTTTGTAAAACCTTTCTTAACCAATGTCCTATTTGAGTGATCTCTTGAGGGCAAACAGCATGTTGCATTGGATAGCGATATGCTTCTACAGAATAGTGCCATGATTGTAATTGATTGACCAAATGATCTCCCAGTGCTAACTGTACCATGGGATCCATACTGCCATGAGCGTTAAAAATCGGAGTATCTTGATTGACAGGCTGTAATTTAGTTTGAAGTTTTTGTGCTAAAGGTAAATAGGTTGATAGGCACATTAAACCAGCCAATTTTTGAGGGAAAGTGAGTCCCGCGTGCAAACAAACAACACCGCCTTGGGAAAATCCTGCGAGTACGATTTGAGTGGAGGGAATGCCTTCAGCAATTTCATTTTCAATAAGTTGATTGATATAACGTACCGATTCTTGAATACCAGTTTCATCCGCTCGGTTGTCTAAGTCAACACCAACGATATCATACCAAGATGGCATCATCATTCCGCCATTGATGGAGACTGGCTGGTTGTTTGCGTGGGGAAAAATAAATTTTATCCCCAGATCGGCAACAGCTAGTTGGGGCACTATAGGCTCAAAATCGTAACCATCTGCACCCAACCCGTGTAGCCAGATTACAGTTGCGCAGTGTGTTGTTGCAGGAACAATGTTGACAGGTTTTTTATAATTGTTCATAAACACTCTATAAGGATGATAAATTAAAGGTTAAAGGCATTTGTGCCTGTTGGCAGATGTTGAGGCTTAAAAGTTCACCCAGAGATTGCCCATTTTTATTGTCAATCCATCGCATCTCTTGGTAATTAAAATGATATCCGCCACTTTTAGTGGCAACCCAAAGTTGTGAGTTGGCGCTTTGTCTGTTGATGATAATACGGCTGCCGTCTTTAAATTCTAAGGTTAAAATACCCGCAACCGTATCATAATCAATCTCGGCATCTTGATTTTCATTGACTTCTTCAATAGCCTCTTCAATAGCCATTAATGTTTGATCAACTTTTTGATTAAACTCTAGTTCATTCATCATTTAAGAATTCTCTTAACAGATTGAGAAGACTATTTTGAATGATTAAGCCCCGCTAAGCAATTCAAATTCTAAACTGATTTCCTGATGATTCTCAGCACTTACACTGGTAAAACCCGCTTTCTTGAAAATACTCAACATGGGAAAATTGTCATTTCTGACAGAAGCTTGCATTTTTTTTAGTCCTCTTAATCGGGCGATTTGGATCATTTCTTTAATCATGGCATTGGCAATCCCTTTTCCTCGTTCAGTTTCCTTGATCACTAAGGCGACTTCGCAGTGTAATGTATTAGGAATAAGGTAATAACGTGCTACGGCTTGAATAGTTTCACCTAATTGCTCATTGGAGGTGAGACAAAGTGCTAGATGCTTTTGTTGATCGACACTCACCAAATCACAGGATTTTTCACGAGTCATTTGTCTCATTAAATGATTGTAGCGCATCAATAAGGTTTCTTTATTGTGAGAATAAAAGAACTCTTGAAGTTTACGTTCATCTGCGGGACGGAGAGGTCTTAGAGTGAATGACTTACCACCAAAAACCATTTTTTTAGTTTCTATAGGGCCTAATTCTGGTACAGATGTTGGCTTGTTGTTTTGGTATTCTGGCACCCAATAATGCTGGCGAACTTCTGCTAATAGTTGATCTCTAAATTTTGGATGGGCAATTCGTATTAATTCTAAGGAACGTTCGCGAATGCTTTTGCCTTGAAGGTAAGCAATCCCATATTCTGTGACAACATATCTGACATCACCCCTAGAAGTAACAACGCCTCCCCCTTCGGTGAGATGAGAGACAATGCGTGAAATTTTTCCGTCTTTGGTGGTAGAGGGTAGAGCAATAATGGGTTTGCCGCCTTTGCTGAGAGATGCGCCCCTTATAAAGTCAACCTGCCCACCAATGCCACTAAAAAATTTGTATCCAATAGAATCAGAGACCACCTGGCCAGTCAAATCCACTTCAATGGCACTGTTAATGGCCACCATATTATCGTTACGGGCAATTACTAAAGGGGAATTAACATGTTCCGAGGGGTAAAATTCAATATGGGGATTACCATCCACAAAATTATAAAGCTTTTGCGTGCCCATACAGAAAGTAGTGATAGTTTTTCCTGTATGAAAAGTTTTTTTGCGGTTATTAATCACACCGTTAAGCATTAAATCAATAATACCATCAGAGATCATTTCACTATGAATGCCTAAATCTTTGTGGTGATTGAGATATCGTAAAACAGCATCTGGAATTTTCCCGATACCTAGCTGTAAAGTCGCCCCATTCTCAATCAACATGGCGACATATTGCCCAATTTGTTCTGTGACAGCATCAAGTTCGGGAACTTCCAAAATAGGGAGATCTTGTGAAACTTCGCACCAAGCATGGATTTGATTCATATGCACAAAGCTATGGCCGTTGGTTCTTGGCATTTTGGGGTTAATTTGTGCAATGACATATTTGGCTTCTTTGACAGCGGCAGCCACCACATCGACACTGACACCCAAGGAACAATAACCATATTGATCTGGAGGACTGACCATAATCAGAGCTACATTTAAAGGGAGTATTTTTTCTTTGAATAGATTAGGGACTTCGGATAAGAAACAGGGGGTATAATCCGCACGGCCTTCATTGATGGCTTGACGTACGTTTTTTCCACCAATGAATAAGGTGTTAACTTTAAATAAGGATTGATATTCAGGCTTGGCCCACACAGATTCGGACATGGTTAATATGTGAATAATTTCGATATCATGTAACCCCTCTTTATTTTGAATGAGATTATCAATCAAAGCGTTGGGTACCGCAGCATTGGATCCGATAAAGACTCGATCCCCAGATTTTAAGATTTCATTCCATGCAATGTCTGAATTTTCATCGGGATTGGCACGTGTACGGTTCAGCATGATGTTTCTCTTTGTAAGGATAAGCCATTATTATTGCGGCATTTAATAACGCTCCATTGATTTGTATCAATCGTCGCACATCTTGTGATTCAGGAATGAATAAATCTCGCGGTTTAAAACTCCGTCTCTAATGACGCTGTCCATTGTAGACCTTGTATCTGTCCATCTGAACCGATGGGTTTGGCTAGATTGATATGAATAACGCTATTATGCCCTGTTCTGGTGGAAGAAAGTCTGAGTCCTAAACCCACATTGGAGAGCACTCCAGAGTCCACGGCACCATTGTCCTGATGGGCGAACCAAGCTCGACCTGAATCGATAAAAACCGCCGCGCCTAAATTAAACAGATGCCAATATTCGCCATTAAAGTAGAAGCGTTCTTCAGCACTGACTAAAAACCGCCTATCTCCTGTTTGATATCTCAAGGGATAACCCCGCAATCCAGTATCTCCTCCCAAAGTCAGCTGTTTGTCTCGATACAAATCTTTGGCAATGGCAGTTTTTAACCCTAAGTAAAATCTATGCCATGATTGCTTATGGCTATAAAAATTTAAATCGGATTGAACGATGGCATTTTCTACGGCATTGTCTACATATTCTCCAGACAGGGTTGAATTCCATTGCCAAATATTTTTATGGTTATCAATATAGAATTTAGAAGCAGAGCCGTTGAGAACCCATCGATTCAGATCTCCTCCCCAAGTGTCGGACGAATAGCCCATAGATGCTTTGATATGCCAACCAAGATTAATGTCTTCTGAACGATTAATTTGACGGATATTGGTTAGGATCTCAAATCGATCTTGAAGATGCTCCCAGCCCAACCAAGGATAGGAATAAATTCTGTTATTAGGGCGCGCTTGGTTGAGATCGGTCCTTTGAGTATTAAAGAATTTATCCTCAAAATAGCGATAACCATAAGTCAATCGATTGACGAAGTGATCTTGATTCCCCTTAGAAAAACCGCCTGAAACACCAAAGCCACGTTCCTCATGGGAGAACAAATCGACGATCTCTCCTCTAAAGTAAAGCGCATCATCTTTTTTTCTATTTTGAATAAAAACATTGGCTTCCCAAAGGGCTTCCAAAGAGTAAAATGGACGATGGAATTGCAAAAACTGCATATAACCATCAGAGTTTTCAGCATAGGTCATGTTGAGTTGCCAGCGATCTGGGAACACATGGAGATCCTGATAATTAAGTTGATAGCTAGAGCGATCGACCTCTTTAGAATGGGAGATCTCAACCAAGCGTCCCGAACCTAAAAAGCTGCTGTCTGAAATCGAGAATGCCACCTCATTTTTACCGCCAGAGCGTCCATAATCAATAGAAGGTTGTAGTGTCCAAACATCTCTGGTTTTCACTAACACCGTTGCTTGACCATCACAAATATTGGTGACATAAATACTAGAATCCCAGATATAGGGTCGAGTTCTTAAAATTCGCTCTGATTCTTTAAGTTGTGCCCAATCTAATGGATCTCCTTCGGTAAATAATAAATCCTTTAGGATCACGTCCTCTTTGGTTAGAAAATGTAATCTATTCGCCCACATAAAAAGTGCGGAGCTTTCTTCCGGATTATTGACATCAAAAATATTATCAATTTGTAATTGGATCTCTTTAATGACGATGATGCTTGGTTTAGCAGAATCCAATTGTTGCTGTCCTGGGCTGTTTATACAGTGGTTTGTATCTTCGGCGGCCTGAATAAAAGCCATATGAGTTATCAAGAATAATGAGATAAATGGAATCGACCCGCTCAACAGCTTTTTCAGGACAAAAAGGCTCATGATCTATGACTCAGTTGTAAAAATAGTCTCTATTCACTTTGACAGTGAAGGCGGGCTTTCACTGTTAAAGCCCCTGGATGATCTATGATGTCACGCATCAATACAGCGGCTTTATGATGTTGAATGGGTAAATTTATCCAACCTGCAATGATAGAAAGTTGTTGCAGTTGTTCTGGGTGACTGGATAATGGACTCGCAGCACTTCTTGTACTGATAGATAAGCACACTGCATTTTGTTGCTTAGAATTATTCGCGATGGCCATCATAATCTCGCTACCAGCAATTCCACCGCGCCCATCGGGTTCTAGATTGACCATAATCAAATCGTAAGCGTTAGCCTGTAAGTAAGCGCTCGCTTGTGATGTTTCTTTTGTCAACGTTGGCTCTATTTTATTAAGTTTCAATTCAGCCTCTAGGCCAAAATAACAGTCAATTCCACAGGTTCCAATTAGAAGGGCATTTTTGGTCATAATAGTATTCATTTTAGTTCTTTTGAATTAAGTATAGTTCAAATGGGAAAAAAGAAAGATCAGAATGCGCTTTATTGAAATTTTAAAGAAATAACAGAAAAATTATTCTGAATTATTCAACCAAAGTCATAACTACGGATATTTCATTCTTTATCATGTTGTTTTTAATATAATTTTTGAGTTTGGCTATGACCACCTGGGTGATGATCTCTCCTTTTGTAATGACGAGAGTATTTTCTTTAGTTCGTATATCTTCAGCCAGTACTTGGCCGGAGACCAGTTTTTCCACCGACAAATAAATGACGCGTGTTTTAATGGTATTTTGTACAATTTCAATGAGTGCGTGTAATAGTTTGGGATCATATAACTGCTTCATACTGAGCAGCTGATCTATTGCCAGCAAAGGCGTTAAACCAGTGTTGCGATATTTATCAAAATCTATAGCCAGTTTAAGTATACGTGCCCCTAAGGGGATATTATTTCCCTGCAATTTCATTCTGGGATAACCCGACCCATCATAGCCTTTCTCTTGAAAGCGGATATTGTTACTGACGCCTTCTAAGCGAGGAATTTTATTGATTAGATCTGCTGCAATAAGTGGGTGTTGGTGGAACATTGCAATTTCTTCATCAGTTTTTGCATGATGTAGACAGTGCTTTTCAATAAGTTCTTCTGGTAACAGTAAAACGCCCAGCTGAGATAGCATGGCAGAGGTCTCGAGTTCCCATTGATTAGGGAGCTGGAGCTTTTCAGCTAATTTCAAAGTGAGCTCTGTTAAACGTTTTGCGTGGCCAAATTCTTTAGGATTATTCATGGCCAAAATATCCGTGAGGATCTCTAAACTGCATTTCAAGGTTTTCTCAAGAATTTCTTTTTCGGCAATAACCAATTTATAATGTTTAATCGAGGCATTGATGGCTTCAATATATTCTTCTTTGGTACAGGGTTTTGCCAAGAATTGGTATATATCGCATTGATTAAGCGCATTTTTTACCGTTTCTTGATCATTATTTCCAGTCAGCATCACGCGAATAGAATTAGGGCTTAAAGCTTTTGCCTGTAACAGAAACTCAACACCATTCATCTCTGGCATCTTCATATCTGAGACAATAACGGCAAATTCCTGTTCTTGTTTAATTAATTCAATGGCCTGCGAACCACTACTGGCTATGCTGATATCATATTCTTTGCGTAAGTTTCTTTGAAAAGCATTTAATAATTTGTCTTCATCATCCACGAGCAGAATTCGACTTTTATGTTCCATTTTTTCACCTTAAGCCATCTTTGAGTTAAACATTTTTGTTCCATGGATCAGAATGATGCAATAAATACTCTTCCACATTCAAAATGACAGAACCATGTTCATCCAAATCTACGTTGGTAATGCCTGGAGACTCATTTTCCAGTCGCTCTAATTCGGTTTTTTGTACATCGATAATTTTATTTTGTTGACGCATCAGATTGGCTAATTTTTTATTTTCCAACACAAGTGCATGGTGT
>PCTP01000166.1:13299-14427 GCA_002770795.1 Gammaproteobacteria bacterium CG22_combo_CG10-13_8_21_14_all_40_8
AAAGAAAGCGATAAATTTCGGCACGATTAATAGAATCCATCATGGCCCTCATATCGGCTTGACCACTGAGCACAAGACGTACAGTGTCGGGTGATGATTGTTTGACCAAGATTAAAAATTCTATGCCATTCATTTTTGGCATTCGATAATCCGAGACAACGACATCGAACCCTTCATCTGTATTTGATTTCAAACGAATCTCTTCGAGAGCCGCTTCTGCATCAGTATGGCCAGTAATTTGCCAAGGTTCTTTTTTAAGAATGCGTTTTAAGGAGGAGACCACATTGGGTTCATCATCCAGTAGAAGTATGTTTACCATTAATTGAATCCCAAAGACGAGATGTATTCCTTTCGTAATCTTAGATCATATTTTTGATCTCTGCTGTGATTTATATCCGTGTGATATTTAAAATTTAGGCTTCAGTGTTTTTTATTTCACTTTTTCGTTTTTTTGGGCATTTTAGGGGTGGGAAATGGTCGGGAAAATTCGCTAAGCAATAAGGATGATGTGCATTCACACTCCATTCGGTTTGGAAGAGCTGTGCCCATTCCCCAAACATTTTGCGATATCGAATGAGATAGGGGCTGCTAATCTGTTCCATGACACATATACCCTTGAGTTTGAATGCTCAAGGGTACATTAGCCGCGAGGCAAATTCAGGTTACATATAAGGATTAGTACCAGCAGCATGTTCTGTGACATCCATTACACCCGTGATTTCACCCTCAAACTTTTCAAGTAGGGTTTTCTCAACGCCATCTTTCAATGTGGCATCCACCATGCCGCAACCTTGACATCCACCACCAAACTGTAAAATAACTACGCCTTCTTCAGTGATCTCTGTGACCATCACATGTCCACCATGGCTGGCGAGTTGAGGGTTTACTTCTGATTCAATGATGTAACGCACTCTGTCAAGCAAAGGCGCTCCCTCTTCTAATTTACGACTTTTGGCGTTGGGTGCTCTTAATGTGAGTTGAGCGCCGAGGTTTTCTTCAACAAAATCTATCTCGGCATCTTCAAGATAAGGCACACTGTCGGAGTCAACATAAGCATTGAAACCATCTAGTTCAATGGCAATGTCCTTATCCTCAACGGCACTGGTTGGGCAATAGGAAACACCACAT
>PCTP01000166.1:14468-14676 GCA_002770795.1 Gammaproteobacteria bacterium CG22_combo_CG10-13_8_21_14_all_40_8
CCCAACATTTTTTTCCTCTTGTTCAGCAAGAAGCTTTTTAAAATGTTTTTGTGCATTAGCGCTGACTGTAATCAAATTAGACATGAGTTAAACACCTGTATTTAGTAGGGTTTTTTGGTAGTTAAGAGGCTCTATTGTAACATAAGCATTGCAGACTAAACTAGGAGCCTGTCCGAGAATAGCGATCGTAGCGAGGGCAAGCTTGTTT
>PCTP01000207.1:0-1856 GCA_002770795.1 Gammaproteobacteria bacterium CG22_combo_CG10-13_8_21_14_all_40_8
ATCCACAAACTCAGCCGAAGGGGTAATCAGTACCACGTTTTCAAAATGATAGGGCGTAATTTTCCTCCATTTAAGTGCTTATCCACAAACTCAGCCGAAGGGGTAATCAGTACCACGTTTTCAAAATGATAGGGCGTAATTTTCCTCCATTTAAGTGCTTTATCAAACCAACCGGGTACCACTCTGGCACTAAAATGCGGATATAACACGATCTCCTTGCCTGGATTAAATCTAAAATCAAAATGATAATCCACCATCCCCCCATCCCGATAAATCCCTGTTTCAGCCCCCTGAATATTAGGAATACCTTTTAACATCATGGGAATAGCGCCTGAAGCCATCAGCGCATCTTTAAGATTGTCCTTGGTTAACTGTACATTTTGCGTGGAAAAGTCAGAGAATCTAAAGAAGGGTCGCCCCTGCTCCCCGGTATGAAAGACGGTTCTCTCATAAAAATGACGTAAATTGTTGCGACTGAGCAAATTGGCTGCCGCGCTAAGGAGTAATCCGGAACCTTGCAACCAAGGCTCCTCAGAAGCAACCAGCCCTAAACTTTTCGCCGCGATAATATGGGTTTGTATTTTTTTATTGCTGAGAATTTCTTCAACGCCATCATCTTCAATCACATAATCTAAAAGTTGCCTTGCTTTTAAGCTAACTTCTGTGGCGCTAGGTTTATTCGTGTAGACTTCATTGGAGTATTTTTGCGCTAAACGCGCAATGGCTGAAACTGGTCTCTTTCGGGCAAGACATGCCATACGCCATGCACCAGCCGAAGATCCTATGCTATAAAGTTTCTCTTTCTTTTGAGGAAAAAAATCACCAAATAGATAACGATCCAACCCATAAAGCACAAACCATTTTGGCCCTCCAGAAGCACCGACAAACACCTTCACTTGATCGGGATGCAAACCATGACGGCGAATATTTTCCAATGCAATAGAACCTGCATAGATGCTTAGACTGTGATTCATGGGGAATATCCCTACTCAAGAATTAGAAATTGTAAACACCCGTACTTCCATCATTCTAAATGCTCAGGAGTACGATCCAATTTTCAGAAAAAAGTGTGTTCAAGCTGCAAAACGCCTATAATCCCTTCATAATAACCACTTAAACACCCTAGGGCAGCGACATGAATCACACTTTTGATCATTTTTTAGCAGAACAGTTAGAAGGCCTGCAACAGCAAGGACTTTATAAGGACGAACGCATCATCACTTCTCAACAATCTGCGGATATCGAAGTCAATCACCAAGATAAAGTCATTAACTTTTGCGCCAATAATTATTTAGGTTTAGCTAATCATCCCGCTTTAATCAAAGCAGGTCAAGATGCCCTTGAAAAATATGGCTACGGCATGGCTTCGGTTCGATTTATTTGTGGTACCCAACAAATCCATAAAGATTTAGAAAACGCTCTCAGCGCCTTTTTGGGCATGGAAGATACCATCCTTTATGGATCTTGTTTTGATGCCAATGGTGGTTTATTCGAAACCTTACTGGATAAAGAAGATGCCATTATCTCTGACGCATTGAACCATGCCAGTATTATTGATGGCGTGCGTTTAAGTAAAGCCATGCGCTATCGTTATGCCAATAATGATATGGCCGATCTGGAACAACAACTCATACAAGCAGATAAAGATGGCGCAAGATTCAAATTAATTGCGACAGATGGGGTGTTTTCGATGGATGGCATCATAGCCAATTTACCCGCCATTTGCGATCTCGCTGAAAAATACCAAGCCTTGGTGATGGTGGATGACTCCCATGCCGTAGGATTTACTGGGAAAAATGGTCGTGGTACCCACGAATACCACCAGGTGATGGGACGAGTAGATATTATTACCGGCA
>PCTP01000207.1:1878-4870 GCA_002770795.1 Gammaproteobacteria bacterium CG22_combo_CG10-13_8_21_14_all_40_8
CTTGGTGGTGCTTCAGGCGGCTACACCTCTGCCAGTAAAAAAATTGTCGATATGCTCAGAAACCGCTCCAGACCCTATTTGTTTTCTAACACCTTAGCGCCAGTTATTGCAGCGGCCTCATTAAAGGTTTTGCAACTTTTACAAGAAGGAAGCGACTTACGTCAACAATTGAAAACCAATAGTGACTATTTCCGAGCTAAAATGACAGAATTAGGGTTCGACTTAGTTCCAGGCGATCACCCCATTATCCCTGTGATGCTCGGTGATGCAAAAGTCGCCAAAGAGCTGGCCAATCGTTTGCTGAAACAAGGCATCTATGTCATTGGGTTTTCCTTCCCTGTTGTTCCTCAGGGACAAGCGCGTATTCGCACTCAAATGTCAGCCGCTCATAACCAACAGCACATAGACAAAGCCGTGGCCGCTTTTGCCAAAGTTGGTCGTGAAATGGGTATCATTAATTAACCTTGGATGGAGATAGATCCATGAAGACTCTCACGAAATTAAAGTTTGAAAAAGGCATGTGGATGGTTGATCAACCCATGCCCGAAGTGGGTCACAACGATGTACTGATCAAAATTCGCAAAACCGCCATCTGTGGCACCGACATGCATATTTATAACTGGGATCAATGGTCACAGCGTACTATTCCAGTTCCTATGGTGGTTGGGCATGAATTTGTAGGAGTGGTTGAGGATGTTGGCAGCGAAGTTAAGGCCTATAAAAAAGGACAACGCGTCTCAGGAGAAGGGCATATCACCTGCGGGCATTGTCGAAATTGTCGTGCCGGACTACGTCATCATTGTCGCAATACCTTTGGGGTCGGTGTAAACCGCACTGGCGCTTTTGCTGAATATCTTTCTATTCCTCAAGATAACGTTTTTCCTATCCCTGATAATATCAGCGATGAAATGGCAGCAATTTTCGATCCCTTTGGCAATGCAGTACATACCGCTCTCTCCTTTAATTTAGTGGGTGAAGATGTGTTAATCACTGGCGCAGGGCCTATTGGTATTATGGCCGCTGCTGTTTGTCGCCACGTTGGGGCACGCCATGTGGTGATTACTGATGTGAATGAATACCGACTCAACTTGGCCAAAAAATTCGGCAATATCACCCCTGTCAATGTTGCCAATACTCAACTTAAAGATGTGATGAATCATCTTGGGATGACAGAAGGGTTTGACGTGGGATTGGAAATGTCTGGTGTCCCTTCAGCCTTTAATCAAATGCTACTGGCTATGAACAATGGTGGAAAAATTGCCATGCTGGGTATTCCACCGGGTGAAATGGCCATTGACTGGAACAATGTCATCTTCAAAGGACTCACCATCAAAGGTATTTATGGTCGAGAAATCTTTGAGACTTGGTATAAAATGGTTTCCATGTTGCAATCTGGTTTAGATATCTCTCCTATTATCACTCACCAAATGAAGGTGGATGATTTCCAAAAAGGTTTTGATATTATGGGCTCAGGACAATCAGGCAAGGTGATTCTGGATTGGAGTTAAAACCACAGCCCATACAATGGATCTGGAAAGAGTTTCAAGCCCTAACAGTCTTGGAACTTTATGAACTATTGCAACTCAGGCAACAAATTTTTATCTTAGAACAAACTTGTCTCTATCCAGATATCGATGGTGAGGATTTTTTCCATCATCATCTATTAGCCTATTCCGACAAAAAACTCGCGGGTTATTTACGCGTCATCCCACCGAAATATCATGTTAAAAATTTGGTAGCGATTGGACGAGTGGTCGTGAATTCAGCATTTAGAGGACAAGGCATAGCACGAAAAATGATGCTTCAGGGCATAGATTTTTGTCATAAAAACTACCCCAATTTCAACATCCATGTCTCAGCACAACAATACCTGGAAGGCTTTTATCAGAGCTTAGGATTTAAAACTGGCAGTGACATGTATTTAGAAGATGACATCCCTCATGTTGCCATGGAAATCAACACCAACTCTCAATCAACCCATACCACAAAGTAGCTTTTATGAAACAAATCTCCGTGACAGAATGCACCCAAATGATCCAGCAACAAAAAGTGACCATTGTAGACATCCGAGATCCTAATAGTTTCGCTCAAGGCCATATTTCGGGCGCACATCATGTAGACAATCAAAATATCCAAGACTTTATTCGTGATGCCGATCTCGACTTGCCTCTAGTAGTTTGTTGCTACCATGGCCACAGCAGCATACCAGCAGCTCAATATCTGGAACAACAAGGATTTAAGCAGGTGTATAGTTTAGATGGAGGTATGTGTGGTTGGATGTTGAGCCAAGAGCTTTGATTGGAAATCAGAATGGCTAAATACCGCCATTCTGATTTCTGAATAAACTCGCAAACCTTATTTTTCCATTTCATTCTTCGGAAATGATTTTACTGTTGCGGTAATATCGACTAACTCATTATTTATATAATAAAACTGAATAGTCAAAATATATCGAGTGGTTGGTGTTTCATAATTTAAGGTGACTGTTGAAGTACCTGTCCCACCAGCTGGCGGAGGTGGTGGCGTATCAGTGTCTTGTATTGATGTGATAGGCGTGACGGCATCGGCAGGTATATTTAACAATGTTGCTTTAGAAATACGACCATTCATTGTTTTTAAAAAAAACTTCCCTTCCAACCCTGTGACTAATTTACCCTCAACACCTGCACCAGAGGGTGCCTTAACCGCAATATCAGATGGTATCATTTTTAAAGGGACGTCTTGTACCAAAGGCACAGCTTGCAAATCATGACTGTAATCGGCTTGAGCCATCTGTGCTGTTAATGTAAACCCCATAGCAACTAGCAAATACTTGATTTTCATTGAATATATCTCCATTTCCGCTGCATCAATGCAACACCTAATTATAATAAAAAAATCAAAAACCCAAGATAACCTTATCTGGATTAAACGGATTATATCCGCTTTAAGGGGGGGGGCTGTCAAGCGCTTTTTGAAATAAATTCGGAGACCACAAAAATAGCACGAGAAT
>PCTP01000207.1:4945-5087 GCA_002770795.1 Gammaproteobacteria bacterium CG22_combo_CG10-13_8_21_14_all_40_8
ACACTTTAAACCCACACTTTAAACCTTCTAGCTAATATACTACTAAACCCTCGGTGTTCTCTGTGTCCTCTGTGGTTCATTGATCTTTAAAACCCTTAAAAAACGATTTACCACCGAGGCACAGAGGACACCGAGAAAACAT
>PCTP01000183.1 GCA_002770795.1 Gammaproteobacteria bacterium CG22_combo_CG10-13_8_21_14_all_40_8
CTATGGCCTTTGGTGTATTTATCGCCTTTTCACCTCTTTATGGGTTGCAGTCTGTGCTGATTGCTTTGGGTTGCGCATTGTTTAGACTTAATTTTGCGGTGGCTTTTTTAGGGGCGCAAATCTCAATCCCCCCGGTGTACACTTTGGTGGTGGCGTCCGAACTTGTAATGGGTGCTTGGCTTTTAGATCGCGAGCTTTCAATGAATGGGGACTGGTTGAGCCTTGGTCGAGAGCATATGTTGTCTTGGGTGGTTGGCTCTGTCGTTGTGGGAGGGGCCATTGCCTTGATTTGTGCTTTTTTGTGGTATGTTCTGCTTATTCGAAAACAGAAAAAAGTTTCTGCACTGTAGCAAAGCTTTTGACAGATTCCGGTCTCATGAACAAAAGTTGTTCTATGAACCAAGAATGGCCCATTTCACAGTTGATTTCCTATCTGCCCCATCGACCACCCATGATTTGGATTGATAGGGTGGTTGAAGTTGGCAAAGACTATCGAGGAATTTCTGGGGCCTGTCGTCTGCAGATTAAAAAAAACGGACTCTACGTCAACGATCAATTCGAAGTGCATGCATCTGCTGTCATTGAGCTTACCGCTCAAAGTTTTGGATATCTCAAGGCAGCTTATCAAGAGTTGCACCAATTTAAGGACACACCAGCTCAAACCTATCTCACGGGTGTTCGCTACTGTTACGCCAATTTAACCCAACTCAATTTGGATCAAGAGGTTGAGCTTGAGGTTCGTATCCAAGTTAAGCGTGAAATGCTGCCTGTCACCTTTGTTTACGGAGAAGTTTTTCAAGTGGGGAACTCGGCACTTTTGGCGAAGTGTGAAATACAAGTCTATGTCGATTAGATTTATGGCAGTGAGATTTGTATCGGAAACTCAACAGGAGTATCGCGTTCAAAAACCTTTTTGATTCTCACCCTCTTCATAACCGCCATCAAACATTTATGGAAATCTTTGTCGGCGTAGGGACTTTTTTTGATACTCACATCGCGAAGGCGTCCGTCTTTTTGAATCACAAACTTCATAAGAACTTGTCCCTGTTGAGTTTGTCCTTTGAGGCGTTCAAAGTGTTGTATAAAACATTTTTCTAAAAATCTTTGATGTAAGGAAATAGTTTCCCTCAAAAGATTTTGCTCTTGGGACTTTTGCAAGCGGGTCTCGGAATTGAAGTGTGACGGACTACTAGAGATTGGGACGGATTCAGAGTTGGCTTCGTTACCAGAAAGTTGAGGAATCTTTTTTGGGTGTGAAGTTGCCACGACATTCTCGGTCGCTTGATCATCGGATAGGTATTTTGTGACTTTTAGTTCAATTGTTTGGGGATCTGCGGGCAAACCGTTTGCTATGAATTCCGTGTTGGTGTTAACCTCGTTACGTAATAGTCGACCTTTGAGTAAATGCACTCGAAACTTGGGGCCAACTTTTTCCAAAAGAAGAGTGCTTTGCGAAAAAACACGAAAGCGCTCACCAAAAATCAAAGTCACTTCACTTTCTAAGCCAGTAATTAGTCGCATCGGAGGATAAAGGGGTGAGTGGGCTTGAAGTTTCTGAACTTTTTGACCGCTCTCCAATACCTGACCCATCACTTGGCCTTGGACCGAGACCACTTGGCCCAGAGGGGGGGATTCAACAAAGCGATCCGAATCGTTTTGGGCTGCGAAATAAATGGCAAAGCCCAGTAAAAGAATTGCGATCAGTGACAAAAACCATCGCATTCTCAGAACTTAATCTTGCTTAGATTCAGGGGCAGGTGTCTCTTGCGGAATAGCCACGTCACTATCCAGCTCTTCCAACTTTGGCTGAGTTGTCACAGGAAGACTATCTAAAACGCTGTCGCTTTTAGGCTTGATAAAGATGGTCATGGCAATACAAGAGGCGGCGAATATGACGGCGACCCAACGGGTGAGTCGAGCTAAAAAGCTAGGGGCACCAGTCGCTCCAAAAAGGGAGTTTGATCCTCCGCCTCCGCCAAACATTCCGCCGGCAGCGCCGCCCTTGGGATCTTGAATCAGAACCAGAACAATCAAGAAGACAGATAATATGATGTGGGCAATGGCGAGAACTGAGACCATGAAACCAACTCCTTTTTACGAGTTGATCAATATAGGGCGGCAACAGGGGTGAGTCTAGTTTTTTCTCTAAGCGCCTTAAGCTGTTTTTTTAAGCGCAGTGGAATCTTGGAATTTCCAAGTTATTGCGATAACTTGAGAGGCAATCTCGGCAATCTTTATATCCGATTGTGAGAGCTTTTTGGTGGTCTTTGGCATGCGTATTGATAGCAAACCCACAACATCTGATCCATGGCGCAGGGGGAGAACCATCATAGAATCAAATTGGATGCTTTTGACCTCGTGTTTAACAAAAGACAGAGTTAAATCTTTTTCAAGGCTTTCCACGAACAGGGGTTTGCCTGTACGCAGCACATATTGAATTTCAGGGTACTTACGAAGTTCAAGGGGGAGCTGTTGCACAGAGGGGTCATCGCTGGAGCGGATCACATGGATCTGCTTATGGCAGGGGCTGGCTGCGATGATGGAAGTCCGCACCGCCTTAAGCGCCAGCGAGATCATTTGCACCAGCTCCAGGCGCAATTGTGGGACAGACTTATTCTGATTGGCAGCGCGTATCATCAAACTCACCATTTCAAAATAATTTTTAATTTGCTCTTCGTTTTGAGGAGACAGGGCATTGAAGTTGTACTGTTTTGCCTGAGTCAAAAGAGCAAGACGCTGCAAAATATCAATTAGCTTAAAGGGTTTGGTTATAAAATCATCAGCCCCAGCCTCTAAACAGTTGCGCACGTTGAGTTCGGAGTTGTGGCTGGATAGAACCACAACGTGAATGGGCCTTGCTGTCGGGACCCTTCTCATCTTTAAAAATTGGAGGCATTCAAG
>PCTP01000179.1 GCA_002770795.1 Gammaproteobacteria bacterium CG22_combo_CG10-13_8_21_14_all_40_8
GTCCCTTCTAGTTGGATAGATGAAAATACATTATCCATTTCAACATCAGGTCTGGATCTTTTGCCTCTCACAACTGGTCAACATCATATACGAATTAAACAGGGAGATTTTACTGCTCAATATTTGGGCGCGATCATCAGTGGTGATACTCTTGATGAGGCTCAATTTGTTTTAAACAAAACCTCAGGTCCCATAAGAGGTGGAGCAACAATAACTGTTACTGCGAATTCAGATGTTATTCTTCCTGGTACCAAAGTAATGCTACGTTCGCGTTCTGGTCAAAATGAAATAACAACCATTCCTTTAGAGGATGGAAGTTTTGCCATGAACCTGCGCGATGATGTGGAAAATCTTTCTCATTTTAAATTTGTAGCACCAGCAGTTCTTGAACCAGAATTGTATACTGTCTATTTGCTCATAAACGGTCAAGAAGTCGAAGTTGGGCAGTATTCTTATACATTTGATCGTGGTCTTGATATTCAATTACCCAACTATCCACCTATGGTTGTTGGTGCTGCTGAAGTTAGGGATGATAATCTTTTCATTGGCGTAAAGAATGGTCAAAACCCCAATCCTAACAATCGCTTCTTGATGAAATATGGCTTTGAAATTTATGATATTAATATCTGGGAAAACCCTGTCCGTTTATCACAAATTAAAATGGATAATCCTGTCACAGGTTTGGCCTTAGTTGATCATATTGCCTATTTGGCAGAAGGTAAGTCAGGTCTTGCCGTGGTGGATGTTTTTGATAAAACTCATCCTTATATGATTGAGGAAAAACCAGTATCTGGTTACATTGCCAATGATATAGATGTTGATGGTTCACACAACATTCTTGCTTTGGCTGCCTATTCAGAATTGGGTGATGGTTTTGTCAGGTTCTTTAATGTCCAGGATTCAGAACTGAGTCAACCACAAGGTTATTCTACAATTGTTTTCAATCAAGGTGATTTGCAAGGACAGCCTTTGGATGTTGAGTGGTGGCAAAATGAGCTTTATGTATTGTTTAATAAAAACGGCACACTCTACCTAGCCATATTTGATCAGTTTGGAAGCCAATTACATTATAGAGTACAAGCAGTTGAGCGAGGTTCAATTGGTACAAATTTGTCTCAAGCGTCTTTATTGGTTCAAAATGGTCAAGTCACTATTTCCAACGGTACTGAATATTTGCTGCTACAAGAAAATGATCAAGGATTGTTTGAAACTATTTTCTGGCAACAATTAGATAGTAGCAATGGTGAATTATTGGCTAATGGTGGTGGTATCTTCATTAGCAACGCTGATGGAGTTATTGATACCCCATCCCCTAATTTGGTTGTTTCATCCATAATACCAGCATCTGGAATGGTATTGGCTAACGATGAGAAAGTCACCATATTGCTTAACAAGTTGATCAATACCAACCAAGATCATCTACGTTCAGCCATTTCAATCGTTGATTCTAAAAATAAAACGGTTAAGTATAATGTTGAAGGCATCAATACTATTTCTGGTGGAAGCATTGAGATTAGCTTTGATCATACAAAAGTATCTGGTGCTATCCAAATGACTATTGGCACTGAATTAACCTCTATTAATGGTAGACCTCTTGTTAAGTCAATGACCGTCAATTACCAATTACTAGATGAAACACGCCCTCTGATTGATAAGGTGTATCGTCTGCAAAATAATTCAGAGTTACAATCACATTATTTCCATGGCGATGGTACTGAGGTGGCAGTTCTAAATGGGCATCATTTTGGTCAAGATAAACAACAAATCATACTTAATGTAGGTAGTGAGAATATTTCCGAGACGGATATTATTTCAATTAGCGATGAAGAAATTAGGTTTAAATTCCCTCATATGTATTTAACTTCAGAAACATCCAGTTTAGCTGTGAGTGTTCAACTTAAAAATTCTTCAAGTCGTTTAAATGGTGCTGTGATTGTTGTTCCTAAAACGGGTTTAGAAGATCTCAATCCCAAAACAGGCCCTCCTCAAGGAGGTAATCAAATTGATATATATGGTTATGGCTTTACCCCTAATAGCCAAATATTCTTTGGAAACAATATAGCCAATGATATTAAAGTCGTTGCATCACATCATCTTCGTGTTCTTGTTCCTAGTGGAGATTTTGGTTTCAGTGCAGTGAGTGTAATAAACCCTCAATTCCCCAACGAAACATCTGTCTCTCCAGAAGATTATTTTTATGCAGGTCAAGAAACCGGATCTGTTGTTCTAAGTAATGATAATCCAAGCCCGGTTTCAGCTATTGCAAAACAGGAACAATTACTTTATGTATTAACAGGTGGAAGTTATCAGGCTTACAACATAAATGGAGAGATTCTAAATAATCTATCTACATCTACGGCCCAGTTAGTTGTGGTAGATGTATCTGATCCTGTGCATCCTCAAACAATCAATAAAGAGTTTGCAGATCAAACATTACCTTATTTCTACAAAGATATTATTCCTCCTACAGGTTTTACCGATTTACAAATTGATGGTAATGATCTCTATGCAATAGGTGGAGATAAGTTACTTCATTTTGATATTTCTTTAAGAACTGATCCATTTTTACTGAATGAGTTTTCAAACACAGAGAAAAACTCAGCTCTCACTGTTAGTGATAAAGTGATTTATTTAGGTCAAGATTCTGGGATTAGAGTATTCCATAAAGAACCTGACGCCAAAATAAGAGAGATGGCACTTATTTCGAGAGAAACTGTAGGTGGAAAGGTCAGTCGGCTAGTCATTGATAAAGACATTTTATGGGCTATGGTTCCAGCTAGAAGAGAAGTCGTCGCAATAGAATTAAATTCTGGTCATTACAATATTCTTCATCGTTATGTTCTCAAGGATCGTACTGGATTTAGAATTGCTGGTGACGATTTAACTGTTCGGAATAATCTTCTTTTCGTCAGTAGTGGTGATAAAGCCACTGTTGAGCTGTTTGATATTGGCTCAGGAGAAGAGGCTACCAATATAGCGAATTTAAAACTATCCTACCTTTTAAGAAATGGCAATATTTCAGCTGGAAAAATGATGCTACATGGTCAAACTTTATATGTAGCGGCAGGACATGGCGACTTACAACTTTTCGATATCTCAGCCTGGTTGAATAATCAGTTCAGAGCCAAGA
>PCTP01000247.1 GCA_002770795.1 Gammaproteobacteria bacterium CG22_combo_CG10-13_8_21_14_all_40_8
TAAACCCACGCTAGTTTTCAAGACTAGTCCATTCAACCACTCTGGCATCTCACCGTTGAGGCGCGAATGTTACTCAATTTTGACGCATTTGAAAAGTCCTAATCACAAATTATTTTAAAATAGTCCCTTGATAAGCCAAAATTTGACCAAATCTACTCTTTATCTGTAGAAGATTTGCACATAATTCGAAAACAGGAAATATTTTGATACCAAAATATTCCTAAAGGCTAGTGGTTATTATTTCAATGCATGTTAATATAATTCGTAAGAATCAACAATGAAGAGAGGCATCATGGAAAATATTTCAATCAGAAACGGCACCGCAGCAATAGAGATGAATAAAGTATTAAAAAATACTTATCTTTTGCTTTCCGCAACTTTGGTTTTTAGTGCGTTCATGGCTTGGACGTCTGTTGCACTTGGGTTTCCACCTATGGGCATATGGATGACACTTATTGGAGTTTATGGATTAATGTTCGCTGTTCATAAAACAGCTGACTCCGCTCTGGGATTGGTCTTTGTATTTGCCTTCACCGGCTTTCTTGGTTTTACTTTGGGTCCAATAGTTGGACATTTTGCCGCCACAGCCCCTCAAACATTGATGACGGCCTTAGGTGGAACTGGACTTATATTCTTTGCTCTTTCAGGATATGTTTTAGTGACACGTAAAGATATGAGCTTTATGGGTGGAATGCTAACCGCTGGAGCCGTTGTTTTACTGGTATTGATGCTAGCGAGTTTTTTCATTCAAGTGCCCGCAATGCAATTAGCCCTGTCAGCATTATTTATGTTATTTAGCTCTGGTATGATTTTGTACCAAACCAGTGAAATTATTCATGGTGGGGAGACTAACTATATCAGAGCCACGGTTACTTTATTTGTGTCTCTTTATAATATTTTTCTTAGCCTGTTACGTTTGCTCAGCGTGTTTTCTGGTGATGATTAATTAACCATCGGTACCCTAGGAGCCTGTCCAAGAATAGCCTGTTCTACTGCGGACAGGCTCCAACCCCAGCTTGACTGGGCTTTTTTTATTTATGACACGCCAACTAAAGCAACTCACCAAAACACAAAATAAACAAGCCATAAAATGACTGATTTCTCACTACTGGTTACAGGCTCACCATTTAGCACTGCAGCACATCAAAGTGCCTTGCGATTTATTCGTTCTGTTTATGCACTAAATCATCAAGTCGTATCGGTGTTTTTTTATGGTGAAGGATCTTTAGTCGCCAATCGTTACTGCGACTCAATCCACCAACAAAAAAGCCTATCTCAACAATGGCAAGAGATCAGCCATGAATTGAACATCCCCTTAATGGCCTGTGTAACAACGGTAACGCGCCGGGGTATGATTGATCAAGAAGAACAGAATCAAACGAGATTTGATAAACAAACTGACCAACAGAAATTGCCACATCCCAATGTTTCTGATAAGTTCTCTCTGGTTGGCTTAGGTGCATTGGTAGATATGATTACCCGTGATCAAAAAATCATAGAATTTATCGGTTAAGCATGAAAAAATCTATTTTATTTATTATTAGTGAAACACCCTATATGGGCATTAAAGCAGCTGAGTCAATTGATGCAGCCTTAGCGGTTGCCAGCTATGGACACCCCGTATCCATCTGGTTTTGTGCTGAAGGCGTGATCAACTTATTGCAAGACAACGATGCCAAAACCTTATCTTATCATGATCATTGCGCGGCATTGCAGGGGTTAGATTATTTTGAGATAGAAAATGTTATTGTCACTGATCTGGATTACAACAACTATCAACTTGAGAAAAAGTCACTCAGATATCAGCCTGATATTATCCAGTCGATAAAAATGATCGAACAATTAGCAAACTATCAACATATTTTCCGATTAAGTTAATGATACTATTTCACTGCAACAAAATGATTGCTCTCAATCGCCCTGATATACAAGACTTGCTCAAGCAAGGTCATTATCTACTCCTCAGAGAAAAAGCTGTTTTGTGCGTGACTACCCGAGAGAACCAGTTGAATAGCCCCTTTAGTCAGCAAATTTTGATATTGCAAACAGATGCTATCGGACTAGGCGTTGATTCATTAATCCCTCCCCAATTTATCCAAATTAGCGATGATGACTTTGTTAATTGGGTGATTAAAGCAGATCTGTCCGTTGCTTGGTGTTAATAATGCTACGCATCAATGATAAAATTATTGAAACGGACAAAGAAGGATTTCTAGTCAATGCTGAGCAATGGACACCTGAAATCGCCATAGAAATAGCTCGCGTTGAACAACTAGAACTCAGTAATTCACATTGGGAAGTGATTTACGCTGTGCGTGAATTTCATCAAAAATTTAATACAAGTCCTCCCATTAGGGCCTTAATAAAATTTATACAAACACAAGCTACAACAAATTCTCCAGATCAAAGTATAGAAAGACCAATAGATAGCCTGTATTTAGCCAAGTTATTTCCAAAGGGTGTTGCCAAACAATCCAACAAACTGGCAGGGCTGCCTAAACCTGCTCGTTGTATCTAAGTTGCATCTAAAAAGCTTCTATTTGAGAGACGTAAATGAGAATTAGATCACAAAACACAACGATATATGTGATTTAAATCAAGATGCACTTGGCAAGTACCTGAGTTTACACCTATAATGCGTGAGTCTATACTGGGTTGATTTTAATCAGTTTCCTTCATAAAAGGTTTAACATGGAAACAGCTTTTGCAACATTTAATATGTTTACTCCTCCAACCCTTTTGGCGCTTTTGGTCACTCTTGCAGTCATTCCAATTTTTAGACGACTTGGCCCTAAACTTGGGCTGGTTGATCATCCTGGGGGAAGAAAACGACACTCATCTGCCATCCCTCTCATAGGTGGACCTTCCATTATTTTCTCCTTAATATGTGTTTGCTGGTTTTTTGGTATTCCCGATGGATATATGGGTCTGTCTCTAGGACTTATCGCCATGTTTGTACTCAGCTTAATGGATGACCGCTTTGATCTCTCTGCGAAATGGCGTTTTCCTACTCAAGCCATTATTGTGACTTCAGCTCTCACCATTGACAATATTTGGCTGACACATCTAGGCGCATTCAATGGAGAAATTATCTCGCTGGGCATGTTCTCCTATCCCATAACTGTCATCGCAA
>PCTP01000103.1:0-2158 GCA_002770795.1 Gammaproteobacteria bacterium CG22_combo_CG10-13_8_21_14_all_40_8
ATCTACAATCCAGGAAGGTGTTCTACTATGGGAATTGCAAGCTTATCTTTTGTAAAAGTTTGCATCGATCCCAATAATAATATAAAAACAAGAGCGATTTCACCTTGAGCTTTCATAAATGTGGGAATGTTTATAAGTGTTATGCTGTGTTTGAACAGATTACAACTCAGCAATTACAGCATCCTATTCTTGCGTAGTTAATTCAGCATTCCTTTACATTTTTATGGGTTATTGAAATTGATTGTTCATTGAACGATTTGTTAAGGAAGAAATCTAGGGTTGCAGTATTTCACAGTTGTATGCGCAATCATTCTAAATGATTGGGCGGCAGCAAATAATATTTTTTATCTCTTTGGGAAGCACTGCACAATTTTATTGGATATGTGAATTGATAACCGTCAAATAGAATATGCAAAACTTTCTATTTGACGGTTAACGCAAGCTTATACTGGTGCCTTAGCTCGAGATTTGTATTCACCAGTGCGGCTATCAATTTCGATCCAGTCTTCTATATTGCAAAAATCAGCGACTTTGATTTCTGTGCCATTGCTGAGTTTGGCAGTTTTCATGACTTTACCAGAAGTGTCGCCACGAGCTGAACCTTCTGTGTAAACGATTTGACGAACGATGGTAATAGGTAAATCAACAGAGATCACTTTGCCTTCAAAGAATACCGCTTTACAAACGTCTGTCATACCATCAACGATGTAAGGTAAAACACTTTCTATGTCGTCAGCACTGAGTTCATATTGGTTAAACTCTTCATCCATAAATACGTAAACATTATCCATGCTGTAGGAGTAGGTAACATCAATTTGCTCAAGCATCACTTGATCCATTTTGTCGTCAAACTTATAAACAGTTTCAGACGTTGAACCTGTTAAAAGGTTCTTTAATTTCATCTTCATGATGGCACTGTTTCGACCAGATTTTGTATAGTCTGCCTTTTGAACAATCCAAGGCTGTCCATCGATAAGTACTACGTTATTGACCTTAATATCTTGTGCGGTTTTCATATGATTGTCCAGATTAGGTGTTTGGGTTCAAATTTTGGGACTGTATTTTAACCAATTTTGGTAAAACTGTACTAGTGTTTCAGCAATATTTATTTGTTTTGCTTGCTGAAAGCACCAATTTTCAGCATTTTCGGTCAGTTCAGGCATCAATTCTAGCATATTTGACCATTTATTCTTCATATTATCATCTTGATTCCAAGCTTGCGAAATGGCTCTTAATGCATTATTGGCTGGTTTTGTGAGGTTTTGGCAATAGAGTTCAAGAAAGGCTTCTAGCTTATGGAGATGAATTTTGTCTTGCTGAGGATAAATATGCCATAAAAAAGGTTTGCCAGCCCACTGCGCTCTGACAAATGAATCTTCGCCACGCACCACATTGAAGTCGCAACTCCATAATAAGCGATCATAATCATCCTGACTGAGAAAAGGAATCAGTTGAATGGTGAGAGATCCTTTACAGTAGTTTTTCCCTTGCAGGAAATCGGTCAGAGAAAATTGGGACGATTCAATTGACTGTATCCAAGTCAGTAAATTATCGACAATACGACCCTGTGGGACCACCAAATGAGTGTTTTTCTGAGAGTTGACTAGATCATCTAACCAATGAGAAATGTGGAGATTTTCATAAGAAAACAAGGAGATCAGTTGTGTGTCCTTTATTGCACTGTTTATTGCACTGTTTATTGCAGTAATGCCTATCTGTTGTAAAAATTGTATCTTTTCTGTAAGACTATTCTGGAATTTTTGACGCTTTTCAATTAAACCTTGTTCACGAATCAATCCGCCCGTTTTTTGGGTAAAACCGGGAAAGAAGAAATATTTAGCGGGTCCTTTAAGTTGAGGGGAAGGAAGAGCATGACAGTTTTCAACCCAACTCTCTGCACTAAGATATTCTAAATTAAGCCATAAAGAATGAGGAGACCTTTGTAACATGGACTCTACATAATCGTTAGGAAGGTGGCAACCAAATGCTTCAATAACAACATCAGCCGCAGTGGCCGATGTTGCGGACCATGGCTGATGCCAATGATATATTTCCACACCCTGGATTTGTTGATGATAAACTTTTGGATCAACTTCTGAACAAAGGTAAGTAAAAGATTGCAGATCATCAACCCATAATCTTACTTTGATTTTATGTT
>PCTP01000103.1:2211-2849 GCA_002770795.1 Gammaproteobacteria bacterium CG22_combo_CG10-13_8_21_14_all_40_8
TCAACAACTGAACAAAAAATATCCCAAGTTTTAGGCATGATGTTCTCTGCGGTATGAGATAAATGGTTAAAGTTATATAGATTCTATTATGCCAGAAATTATAGGGCATTGTTGTCATAAAATTTAAAAATAAAATTGTTAGTCTAATCGTGTCTTGGGACATATATGGTCAGTCCAACACCGTCGATAGTTGTGAGTGTTTTAACCTCAAATAATTCTTTTTTTCTGCTAATTCTTGGATATAATCCCAAAGCCCAAGTCTAAAATCCCTCTTTAATGATGATTGTTTGACCAGAAGAGTGACCAGAAGTGACTGACCAGAAGTAGACACCAGAAGTGACACCAGAAGAGCATAAGAATAAAAAAAGAACAAATCAAAAGAACATATGAAGAACAAATTAGCCGTGCATTTGTTTGTGTTTTTCTTGACATTTAGTTGTTTGATATGAGATATTCCCTTGCGCAAGAAGGGCACCTACCAATTATAAGGATTAGAGCGTATAACATGATGATTAAATCAAAAATCAAAAATCAAAAATCAAAAATCAAAAATCACAACAGCTTTTTTAGCTTGTACTTTATTTAGCTCTATGCTCCCGCTTTCTGGCTGTGGGGATGCTGGCAATGAAGTTGTGATC
>PCTP01000103.1:2876-3018 GCA_002770795.1 Gammaproteobacteria bacterium CG22_combo_CG10-13_8_21_14_all_40_8
AATGGACGCACCCGTTCAACGACTACCCGTTTACGATGGGGTCCACCACCACCACCACCAACTTGCCCTAAAGGTTCACCAGGTTGTGATGATACTCCACCACCACTTGAACCTTTTTTTATGCTGCAACCTGGTGCCGGTT
>PCTP01000171.1:0-14318 GCA_002770795.1 Gammaproteobacteria bacterium CG22_combo_CG10-13_8_21_14_all_40_8
ATTTGAGTAAAGAACATATTGCCCAGTTAAAGACAAAGTTAGCTCAACTCTAGATTTTACTTTGAATAGGTTAAGCCGATTGAACATTTTTTTGTGCTTTATTCACATTGTTGTGAACCGTTTAATATGATAATCTTGCACCCGTAATTATCCAATAAACAGGGAAAATCAATGAAAAAACTACTGCTTATTATCAGCCTATTTTATTCGCAACTTGCAACAGCCGATTTCTACAGCGCCAATGAGTCTTACCAACAAGGTGATTACCAGACTGCCTATCAATCATTTGTTGATCTGGCAAAATGGGGTGAAAAACGTGCTCAGTTTAATATTGGTGTCATGTATTTCAAGGGACAATTTGTCGACAAGGATATCAACCAAGCCTACGCTTGGATGAAGTTAGCCAATCAAGCCCAATCATTCTCAGAAAACCAACAACAAGCCTTAGATATTGTCACTCAACAAGTACAAGACAAAGACGAAGCAGAGTCTTTATATCAAGATTTATTTCAACACTTGTCTAATCCCGTCTTAGTACAGAAACTATACCCACAACTCGTTAAATCCGACAATGAACATGCATTTAATGCTACCCCTGTTAAGTTGGTGACGCCTAAGTATCCAGAAAATGCCTTGCATGCTGGCATGGGGGGCAGAGTTCGCTTTAAAATGGATATTGATAAAAAAGGCAAACCTCGAAATATTCAATTAGTTGAATCCCTTCCTAAAAAAACTTTCGATAAAGCGGCATTAAGAGCCGTAAAAAAATGGACATTTGAACCCTCTAAAAATGAGGCTGGCAAACCCGTTTATAAAAAGGATGTGTACTATACTTTGAATTTTATTATCAAAGATCAAGATTGGATAAAAATCAATCATGATATGTATGATAAGACCAAGCAACAGGCGGAATTAGGCGATTCCACAGCTCAGTATAAAATCGCACATTGGAACAAAGTTCTGAATGGTTTTGACAAAGAGGTCAATCCGACAGAATGGTTCCTAAAATCTGCGATTCAAGGAAATAGCTATGCACAATATGAAGTAGGGCGTAGTTTGATTCGGGGGGCAGGTTGTATTATGGATAAATCTAAAGGAATGGAATGGCTAACCACTGCAGCAAATAACGGCAATGATGAGGCTAAAATGTACCTAGGATCATTAGATGCCAATCAAGATAACTTGGAATCACAACAAAGAGCTTTAAAATTTTTAAGTGGACAACAAGAGCTCCAAGCGGATGTTTTATTAGATTATGCTTGGATGTTGGCTAAATCCCCCTATCCAGAGATTGCAGATCCCCAAAGAGCATTAGAACTTAGTCAACAACTCACAAAATTGGCGTTTTGGGATGATGCCTCGGTATATGAAATTCAAGCAGCAGCTTACGCAGCAATGGATAAATATTCTGATGCGGTTGAGTATCAGAAGAAAGCACTTCGTGAAGCAAAAAGCATGAAAGTTGACCTTCAAGAAATCAATTCCCATTTGGCATTGTATCAGCAAAATAAACGCTGGTTTTAAGTCCTTTTGTAATACCAGGCGTCAATTTCGACGCCTGGTATTATGATTTGAAAGAATAAGTTGTAATTGGTATCAATTTGTCTCATTGAATCTGAACATCAGCGTATTCCTTGATAAAATGTTTGATGCCACTTTTTAAACTATAACTATAACTATAACTATAACTATAACTATAACTATAACTATAACTATAACTATAACTATAACTATAACTATAATTGTAATTGACATTAAATCTATATTTGTTTTTATCTCCCCTCACTAAATTTTCAACATCTCTTGGGCGTGTTTTAAGGTGGTTTCTGTGATTTCAATGCCGCCGAGCATGCGCGCGATTTCTGCGATTCTTTGTTCTGTATTTAAAACCGTTAACTGAGTTTTTGTTTCTGTGGCGTTTTGGATTTTTGATACTAATAGGTGTTGATCGCCTTGGGCTGCGACTTGGGGTTGATGGGTAATGCAGATCACCTGTGCTGATTGAGAGAGTTTTTTAAGCATTTGGCCTACAACTTCGGCGGTGCCGCCACCTATGCCGACATCCACTTCATCAAAGACTAAGCAGCTTAAATTGCTTTGGGCAACGGTGATCACTTGGATGGCAAGGCTGACTCTGGAAAGTTCACCGCCTGAAGCGATTTTGTGGAGAGGTTGTGCTGCTAATCCGGGGTTGGGCTGGAATAGGATCTGCACTTTTTCTAGGCCAGTTTCGGTAGGGGTTTCAGGGTTTATTTCAAAATGCAGTTGAATTTGGCTATGGTTCATCCCCAATAATTTCAGCTGTTCCATGACCTTTTGTTCCAATTTTTTGGCATGTTGCAGACGGCTTTTACTTAAACGATGGGCTTTTTCAAAATAACGCTCTTTAGCCTCTGCCAGCGCTTGATTGAGATTGCCCATATCCTGTTCTGTCTGAGTGAGTGCATTCAACCTTTCTTGTAATTGTTGATGATGCTCGACCAATTGATAAGGGTCGATATGATGTTTTCTGGATAATTCTTGCCAGATAGAAAGTCGCTCTTCCAGCAGCAATAGACTTTCTGGATCCATCTCTAAGTTTTCGCCATAGGATTTAAGTTCGCGGCAGGCTTCATCGAGTTCGATAGAAATAGATTGTAACTGTTTAGCAATGGGATCTAAATTTTCATCAAGCTGTGCCAGTTGTTCTAAATCACGACAAACAGATTGCAGGTGTTGACTTAGGTTTTCACCCTCATCGCTATTGAGCTTGTCATAAGCCAATAAAGAAGTGGTTTGCAGATGTTGTGCGTTGGCTAAGCGTTTGTGGTCCGATTCAAGGTTTTGTAGTTCTTCTTCTGTCAGATTAAACTCATCTAGTTCGCTGATTTGGTAGCTGAGTAATTCGAGTTGTGCATTTCTTTGGTGCTGTGATTTTTTTAAGCTATCAAGCTCATGCTGCTTTTGTTGCAAAATATGGAATGCTTGATTGACTTCTTCCACTAAGGGTTTATGGGCAGAAAACTCATCTAAAAGCTGCAGTTGGTAGGCAGGTTTTAACAGCGCATACTGTGCATGCTGGCTTTGAATATCAATCAGTTGCTCGCCCAATTCTTTCAATTGGATCAGTGTGGTGGGTTGGCCATTAATAAAAGCACGAGAACGACCATCGCTACCCATGGTGCGCTTTAAAAGGCAAATTCCTTCATCAGAGTCTAAATCTCTTGTAGAGAGCCATTGCTCAATTTCTGGATGATGTTGAGTTGAAAACTCGGCAATAATCGTGGTTTTTTTCTCTTCTAAGGGGAGCTGGCTTGAGTCAGAACGCCCCCCTAACACCAAGCCCAAAGCATCTAAAATAATAGATTTACCTGCGCCAGTTTCACCGGTGATGGTACTCATCCCTGCATGCCATTCTAAATCGAGGTGATCGATTAATGTGAAGTTTTCAATGTGTAGATGTTGCAGCATGAATGGCTCTTAAAATAAAGGCTAGGGAATCATCTCTTTTTTGTTCTTGTTAGGCTTTGGAGCTCCAGCCTAGTTTTGAACGCAAAATATGGTAGTAATCATAATCGACTGGATGCAATAAAACGAGAGGATTTGCGGATTTTTCTACATGAATAATATCGCCCGGAGCCAAGGAGATTTGGACTTGACCATCACAGCTAAGCTGAGGTTGGCTTTTATTGGCCGTTGAGACCACGATTTTAATGCGACTGTCTCCATTCACCACGATAGGTCTCGAGCTTAATGTATGTGGGAACATGGGAACTAAAACCAAGGCATTTAAGTTGGGATGTAAGATAGGGCCGCCCGCCGACAGCGAGTAAGCTGTTGAACCAGTTGGGGTGGATGTAATTAAACCATCGGATTTTTGATGGTAGACAAATTGTTCATTAATATAAATTTCAAACTCGATCATCCCAGCGATTTTACCCGGGAATAACACAATATCATTTAAAGCTGTTGAAGCGCCAATGTCTTCTCCATCTCGGGTGACATGGCATTTTAGGAGAAATCTTTGTGCTTTTCGATAATTACCATGAAGAATTTCAGTGACGCTGGTTTCTAACTTAGAAGGTTGTACATCGGTTAAAAAACCTAAACTACCACGGTTGATTCCCACAACTGGGATATTCTTCTCAGCCAATAAGCGACCCGCATGGAGTAAACTACCGTCTCCTCCCACCACAATAATGAGATCACAAAGATCCGCCAATTTGTGGGGTTCGCAATGGGTTTCAAGCGGAAAACCGAGTTCCTCACCAACCTTGTTTTGAACTAATATCTGGCAATTGTTCTTTTGCAGGACATCATAAAGCAAACGAATGGTATCCGCTGACTCAAGGTTGCTGGGCTTCCCCATAATGCCGATTTGAGTAAAATGTTTATCCATAGAAATGTTCTGGTGTAATAGGGCTCTTGTTAATTTGAGACAATTTTATGATGAACTGAGTATAGAGACAAGTTACCTGAGAATTGCTCAATCGTCATCAAATAAAACAAAAAATACATAATTATCCCATCTTAGGGCTTGAAGCCCGCTAAGTCTATCCCCATATAGAGCACATTGTTAACAGTCCAAGCGCTACATTCTCAGGTGGGATGTCTTCTGTTTGGAAAGTATTTTTTAGTTAAAGACCATTTGGAGAAAATTATGACTCATCCATCTCACGATGAATCCATTGAAACCTCAGTTCAAGACGACAATATGCAAAATGAGCAGATTGTGGAAGAAGCCAGCGTAGAAGATTCAACCGCTTCAGCAGAAGTGTGCGCTGAGCAGAGAATCCAAGCACTTGAAGAAAAAGCGGAAGAGAACTATCAACTAGCCATTAGAGCGAAAGCAGAGGTTGAAAATGTTAAGCGTCGCAGCGACAGAGATGTTTCTAATGCGCGTAAGTACGCATTAGAGCGTTTTGTGGATGATTTAATTCCTGTGATGGATTCTTTAGAGCAGGGCATGAATCTTCAATTAGAAGGCTCCGAGGCTGAAAGTATGCGTGAAGGTTTAGCGCTGACCATGAAGTTATTCACCGATGCCATGGCAAAACATGGCATCGAAAAAGTTGATCCTGAAGGCCATCCTTTTAATCCAGAGCATCATGAAGCCATGTCGATGATTGAATCTCATGAAGTTGAACCCAATCACGTTCTTAAAGTATTCCAAAAAGGATATTTATTGCATGGTCGTGTTGTTAGACCTGCAAGAGTGATTGTTGCAAGGGGTCCATCCAAGCCTTTAGATGAAAAAGCTTAGGTAAGGAAGCAATATCCTTTAAATAAATATTTTTTTGGACTTGAAATAACTTTGAATACCCCAAAATAGAAGACTAAACAGCAAATGAATTGTTCTTAACACTGGAACAGAAAGAATTAAGGTTAAAACTGGAGACTATCAATGAGTAAAATTATCGGAATCGACTTAGGAACCACCAACTCTTGTGTGGCAGTTATGGATGGCAAAAATGTTAAAGTCATCGAAAACGCTGAAGGTGGAAGAACAACCCCTTCAATCGTCGCTTTCACTAAAGATGGCGAAACCTTAGTAGGTCAACCTGCAAAGCGTCAGGCTGTGACTAACCCTGAACAAACTTTATTTGCGATTAAGCGTTTAATTGGTCGACATTTTGAAGACAGCGTTGTTCAGAAAGATGCCCACATGGTGCCTTATAAAATTGTGAAAGCAGACAATGGTGATGCTTGGGTGAGAGTGAATGATAAATCAATTGCTCCTCCACAAATCTCTGCTGAAGTTTTGAAGAAAATGAAAAAAACTGCAGAAGATTATTTAGGCGAAGAAGTCACCGAAGCGGTTATTACTGTTCCTGCTTACTTTAATGACTCACAACGTCAAGCCACTAAAGATGCTGGCAGAATTGCAGGATTAAACGTTAAACGTATTATTAACGAACCCACTGCTGCTGCATTGGCTTATGGTTTAGATAAAAGCAAAGGTGATCACACGATTGCAGTTTATGACTTAGGTGGTGGTACTTTTGATATTTCTATCATCGAAGTGGCAGAAGTTGATGGCGAGCATACTTTCGAAGTATTAGCGACTAATGGCGATACGTTCTTAGGTGGTGAAGATTTCGATTTGAAATTAATCGATTACTTGGTAGACGAGTTTAAGAAAGATTCAGGATTTGATCTAAGAAATGATCCTTTAGCTTTACAACGTTTAAAAGAAGCCGCTGAAAAAGCTAAGATCGAGTTATCCTCTGCACAACAAACGGATGTTAATTTGCCTTACATTACAGCTGATGCAACAGGCCCTAAGCACTTAAACATTAAAGTGACTCGTGCAAAATTAGAAGGTTTGGTGGAAGATTTAATTCAAAGAACATTAGCACCTTTACAAATGGCATTGAAAGATTCTGGTTTAAGTCAATCTGATATTGATGATGTGATTTTGGTGGGTGGTCAAACTCGTATGCCTAAAGTGCAAGAATTAGTGACAGAGTTCTTTGGCAAAGAGGTACGTCGTGATGTTAACCCTGATGAAGCAGTTGCTATGGGTGCAGCGATTCAAGGTGCGGTATTATCCGGTGATGTGACTGATGTCTTGTTGTTAGACGTGACTCCATTATCTCTCGGTATCGAAACCATGGGTGGCGTAATGACTGTTCTTATTGATAAGAACACTACTATCCCAACTAAAGCTTCTCAAGTATTCTCAACCGCTGACGACAATCAAACTGCGGTAACAGTACATGTTCTTCAAGGCGAGCGCAAAATGGCGAGCCAGAACAAATCATTGGGTAAGTTTGACTTAATGGACATCCCACCAGCGCCCAGAGGCATGCCGCAAGTTGAAGTTTCTTTTGACATCGATGCCAACGGTATTATGCATGTGTCTGCTAAAGACAAGGCAACAGGCAAGCAACAGTCTATTCAGATCAAAGCATCAAGTGGTTTGTCTGAAGAAGAAATTGAAAAAATGGTACAGGATGCAGAAGCTCATGCAGAAGACGATAAAAAGTTTGAAGAATTAGTCACTGCCAGAAACCAAGCAGAAGCATTGATTCACGCAAGCCGTAAATCATTGGGCGAAGCCAAAGATGTTTCTGATGAAGAAAAATCTGCCATTAAATCAGCCATCACTGCTTTGGAAGCTGCGGTTAAGGCCAATGAGAAAGACGAGATTGTGGCTAAAACTGAAGAGCTATCAAAAGTTTCTGCTAAAATGGCTGAGCGTATGTATGCTCAAGCACAGGCTCAAACTGAGCAATCTGGTGCTTCTGCTGATGCAGGATCATCATCTTCAAAAGATGATGATGTTGTAGATGCGGAGTTCGAAGAAGTCGCTGACGATAAGAAGTAAGGCTTGGTGAGCATTGGATACCTCTTTTTAGGGGGTTCAAAGCGCATTAGCTGATGAACATCCCTGATATTTAGGGAAGAAAACGTGGTTGGCGCAAATGCCCTCCACGTTTTTCTATTTAGTTAGAAGCACAACTGACGATGAGATAAATATGTCGAAAAGAGATTTTTATGAAGTTCTTGGCGTAACTCGAGATGCCGATAAAGCCGAACTCAAAAAGGCCTATAAGCGCCTAGCCATGAAGTATCATCCTGATAGGAATAAAGATGATAATACGGTAGAGGCAAAGTTTAAAGAAGCAAAAGAGGCTTATGAAGTGCTCACCGATGATAACAAACGTGCTGCCTATGATAGACATGGTCATGCGGGCGTTGATCAAAGTGCTGGTGGTGGTGCCAATTTCAATGACATCTTTGGCGATGTGTTTGGAGATATTTTTGGCGGTGGCCGTGGTGGTCGCCCCAGAGGTCCAGCCCGAGGTTCCGATCTTCGTTATAATCTTGAAATCACCTTAGAACAAGCCGTTCACGGTAGTAAGGTTGAGATTACTGTCCCTAAGCATATTCATTGCCGTACCTGTTCAGGCTCTGGCGCTAAAGCGGGTACAAAACCTGTTACCTGTTCCACTTGTCGTGGTCAGGGTCAGGTTAGAATGCAACAAGGACTTTTTGCGGTTCAACAAACCTGTTCAACTTGTCGCGGCAAAGGCACCATTATCAAAGACAAATGTGGTGATTGTCATGGCCAAGGTTTGTTGCGAGAAGAAAAGAAACTTTCTGTGAAAATACCAGCTGGTGTTGATAATGGTGATCGTATTCGCCTAACTGGTGAAGGTGAGGCGGGTGAGCCTGGTGCGCCTCCTGGCGATCTCTATGTGCAGATGCATTTAAAACCGCATAGTTTATTCGAAAGAGATGGTGAAAACCTTTACTCTGATGTGCCTATCGACTTTGCAACAGCAGCATTGGGTGGCGAACTTGAAGTCCCAACTTTGGAAGGCAAAGTGGTTTTGAAAATCCCACCAGAAACCCAATCTGGCAAACTCTTTAGATTAAGAGGCCGAGGAGTGCCTTCAATGCGTGGTGGCTACAAGGGAGATTTGTTATGTCGAGTTGTGGTGGAAACGCCCGTTAAACTCACTAAAGAGCAAAAAGATCTCCTCGAAAAATTCCGGGGTACCATGAAAGATCAATCAGGTAAGCACAGTCCTAAAGCCAGCAATTGGTTAGACGGTGTAAAATCCTTTTTTGAAAATATGACCAAATGAACCCCAAACGCTTTCACCTCGTCATTACCGGTTCCCACGGAAGAATGGGGAAAGTGTTAATGGATCTATTGCAATCACAACCAGCAACAGATCCTGCGGCTTCATTCAACTTGATGGGGGCAATTCATCGCCCCCGCTCAGCGTCATCAGATAATTCCGAGATTGGAAAATCGCTCAGCGTTCAGCAACAACTTCAGCAATTTTCCCATCCTGTTGATGTGATCATTGATTTTTCACGCCCTGATTTTGCGATGGAAGTAGCTGAGCAATGCGCTAAAAACCATATCGCGTTTGTTTCAGGTACAACAGGCTTTACAAATAACCAGCTGGAACATCTAAAGCAACTAAGCCAACAAACACCCATCCTTTATTCGGCTAATATGAGCATCGGTGTGAATACCTCATTTTCTCTAGTTCGCCTGATGACCCAGCTACTGGGGGACTATGCCGATATCGAAATTATCGAAGCACATCACCAACATAAAATAGACGCACCCTCAGGAACTGCCCTACTTTATGGCGAAGTGATTGCTGAGCAACAGGGTAAGAAATTATCCGATGTTGCAACGTTCAACCGCTTTGAGCAAAATACAGCACGTCAAAAAGGAACCATTGGCTTTAGCTCAATTCGTTCAGGTGAAATTGTCGGAGAGCATGAAATATTATTCGGTATGGCTGGCGAGCAATTGGGTCTAAAGCATCGAGCCTATAGTCGATCAGTCTTCGCTTCAGGCGCTATCAATGCCGCCCATTGGCTCATGGGAAAACCTGCGGGTTGGTACAAGATGGAAGACGTTTTAGATATTCAAACCAAGTTAAAAAAACTTCTAGGGTAACAGCAAATCTCGCTCTAACCTTAGAACCGTGGCAAAAACCGTACTAAGCTGTAAAATTCGTTTAAAATATCACGACAAATTGCGACTAAAATGACGACTAGAACAAGACTAGACTGATAGACTGAAGACTGAAGACTGAGACAGCTAATCATTGTGTGTGGGTGTCAACATTTTTAAGTTCTGCCTAAGTTCTGCCTAAGTTCTGCCTGTCCTAAGTTGTGGTAAAGTCATCAAGCTGTTTATACCCAGTGTACGAGTGCTACACCCATACCCCAATATGCGACTGAGTGTCTGACTTGTCCTAGGAGCCGTATGCGTTAATAGCGCACGTACGGATCCTGTGCCGGAGGGGAAGTGAGCGGGCTGAAACTGGTCTGTGAGCTAACCCTTTACGGCGATTAAAATAATCCCAATAATCCAAGACAGGCACAGCTAAAGAGAAGTATTTTTTTTGGTTCAAACAGTAAGAAGGTTTAAAGTGTGTGTTCATTTGCCATTTATGCGTTTGCCCTGTATTACGTACTTCAACGCTAAAGTAAAAAATGACTTATGAATTACAATGTAATACAATTATCTTTATTGCCATGTGATAGGAGAGAGAACGATGCCAATGACCAGTGTGCGTATGCCAGAACAACTCATGAATAAATTAGAAGCGATTGCAGAAAAATTAGATCGCTCTAAAGGATGGATCATAAAAGATGCCATAAGCCAATATGTTGAACGTATAGATCAGCGCGAGAAAATGCTGGCTGATACAAGACAAGCATTGGTTGATCTTGAAGATGGTAATGTGCTCAATGGGGAGGAAGTGATGTCCTGGATAGAGAGTTGGGGCAAAGCCGATGAGAAGTCACCACCGACAATATGAAATTAAAATTTACCGCACAAGCTTTACACGACTTGTACCGACTCAGAAAATTTATTGCTGAAAAAAATCCAAAGGCCGCGACAAAATACAGTGAAAAATTGCTGTCGACCATCCGCAAGCTGGAATCTAACCCCATGCTTGGCAAAGCCTTGGAAGCCGAACTGGATGGTCGAGAACTTATTGCAGGACATTATGTGATTCACTACACCATGAGGGATGAATTGATTTATATCCTTAAAATATGGCATGGCAAAGAAGAAAGATAAAAGGCCGCCACGGTTCACAAAAAGGCTTGTTATCAAGCCTGCAAAAAAACACAAGATCGTTGCCAACTCTTATTGCAAACCGTGGCACTAAAAGCCTTTGTGATAGCTCCCCCAACCCGTTAACTGGACATGCATAACTTACTCAAGCTGAATATTTTCATGCCATGATATTCGATTTATGAGGTGGCTGTACTCCCCTTGACAGAGCCTCAAATCACTTTGGTCTCAGTGGTCAAATAGCCATGGAAGGCTATTTGAGTTTAGCGAGATAGGATGGATAGGGGTATACCTCCAAACGACCGCTCGATTGGCCAAAGTTATTTGAGGTTTGCCGTAGGCCGAAGGAACGGGCTGTTCGGGATTATTAAGGGGAAAGTCAGTACTTCTCCTTGACGAAAGAATTGGAATTTAGCATTAAAAGTTTACCAATTTAAACTTAAAAAACATCACGCCAACAACCCCCCATCAACCGGCAAAAAAACCCCAGTAATATAACTCGCGGCATCACTCGCCAAAAACAAAAATGCCGGTGCGATCTCTTCAGGTTGTGCCATTCTGCCCATGGGGATCATGGGTAAAATACTCTGGAGTAATTTCTCGTTTTTAGTCAGTGCCGAAGCAAACTGGGTATCGGTAAGACCTGGTAATACCGCGTTCACTCTCATGCCATATTTTGCGGTTTCTTTGGCTAGGGCGGCGGTCATGGAGAGGATTGTGGCTTTGGTCATTGAATAAATCCCTTGCATGGGGGCTGGGATGATGCCATTGACTGAGGCGGTGTTGATGATGCAGCCTTTTTTGGCTTCACGCATGAGTTTGCCGACTTGCTGGCTGATATTGAGGTAGCCTTGGATATTGACTTCAAAGGTTTTATCGATGGCAGATTGTGGTGTGTCTAGGAGTTCTCCAAAAAATGGGTTGGTGGCGGCATTGTTGATTAATATATCGATTCGTCCAAATTTTGCGACGATGGTTTTGATTAAATCGTCGATTGCTTGGGGTTGCCCAATATGACAGGCGATGGGGGTGACGGGGGATTGATCGCTAAATTGTGCATTTAAAGTTGCGGCCAGTTCATCCAAATTTTGTTGGTTGCGGCTGGAGATAATCACCTGTGCGCCATTTTCGGCAAAGAGTTTGGCGACGGCTGCGCCAATACCACGACTGGCACCAGTAATGAGTGCAATTTTTCCGCACAGGTTAAAGCAGTTTGGGATGGTTGGAACGTTGCCTTGCTGGTTCATTCTTGTTCTCCAAAAGAAGTTGTTTTCACCCTAACTTACAATTTGTGCTTCGGCTGTTTTGATTAAAATATTGACCTGTTGACCAAAGTTTTTAAAGGCTGGGTTATCGGTTTGTTGATGATAGTAGCGATAGTAAATTTGTTGTCCAATGCCTGCTAATCGAAATAAACCAAACACATAATAGGGGGTGAGATTAAAACCTGTGAGATGGCGTTTTTCACAGTAGCGATCAAAAATTTGTGCTCTGCTGTACATGCCCTCTAACTGCGTTGGCATTCTGCGGATCATTTGCATTAAATCTGAGTCTGCGGCTTCAACCCAATAAGCCAGTGAACAACCGAGATCAATGAGGGGATCACCGATGGTGCTGAGTTCCCAATCTAATACCCCGCTGATCTGCGTGTGATCGGCGGGATTTAATAATAGATTATCAAATTTGTAATCGTTATGAATAAGACTCACGAATCCCGAGTCTTTGTTTAAATGTTGCTCTAGCCACTTTGCGAGAGAATCTACCGCTGCAACATCAGGTGTTTTAGCTTGATTAAAGCGTTCTAGCCAACCACTAAGCTGTCTTTCTACAAAACCTTGAGGTTTGCCAAGTTGACTTAGTTCTCCTTGCGACACGTCAATTTTATGCAGATTCACCAATTCATCGATCCAATTTTCACAGAGCGCAGCATTTTGTTCTGCTGTGGTTTTATAAGGGAGATCCTTACCCACTTTAAGGCCGTGGAGTTCTTGCATCAGAAAAAAAGGTTCACCCAATAAGTCGCCCAGCGGATCTAAATGGATGGCAGCGGGTGCTAGAGGGTAATAATCTTTTAATCGTTTTAATAGATGATATTCCCGTGCCATGTTATGAGCCGTTTTGGATTTTGTGCCACTAGGAGGACGTCTTAATATCATGGATTTTTCGGCGCTGGATAAGCGATAACTTAGGTTGGAAACACCGCCAGAGAGTTGTTCAATATTGAACCGATTTTCATGAATGAAGTCGGGAATATGCTGTTGTAAATATTGAGCTAAAGGTTGCTCGGGTAGAGTATCGGATGAACGACTTTGCTGAGTCACATTGACTCTTGGTTCATGAATGGGAAATTCACTGGATTCGATATCAGATGTATTAAGAGTCTCTGAGTTATCGAAATTTTCTGTGTCAGATAAGTTATCTGGATTATTAGAGGTCATGATTAGATCCCTTTAAAAATAATAGATTCAATGTAAGCGGTATATTGTTCACAATGAATTTTTTGTTTAGAAAATTTTGCGCGTTTTAAATACCAAGTTTGTAATAATGATTTAATTAAATGCGTCGCCATAAACACATCATCAATCGCAATGAGTTGTCGATCTTTGATCTGAGCTAACAGCGAATATAAAATTTGTTCGGTGACTTGTTCATTATTTAAAGCCACTTCACGCACCGATGCGGGCAAATATTTGGCTTCCATATAAGCAAAGAAGAACCAGGATCGAAGTATTTCACTTAAAAATATATGCCCTCTAATCATTCTATGCAAATCACTCATCAATTGGCTGTCGCTGATATTTTTCCATGCCTTTTTTTTTCCCGAGGAAACAGTTGGGTAGTCCAGATGAATAGTCTGGCTGAAAACATGGGGTAAAAATTGATGGATCATTAGCGCTAGTTGTTGCTTACTGCCTATATAGGCATAAATCCCTCCTAAGCTGATCCCAGACTCTTCACTGAGATCGCGCAGACTCATCAGCGCAAAGCCTTTGTCATGAGATAATTTAAACGTCGATTGAATAATCACAGCGAGTTTTTCAACAGCGGTTTTTTGGCGTTGTACTTGAATTTTATCACGATGAAGGGCATAAAAAAGTGGCCAAATTTCTGCATCGGCCAGGGTCATACAATGACTAAATAAGGCGAGATCGTTTTCATTCGTCCATTCCTTCGCACTGATGGTTTGATTCTTCATTTGAGTAGCGCCTTGGCAACCACCATTTTATGCACCTCATCGGGGCCATCATAAATTCGGGCTGCACGTTCATGGCGGAAGAAAAAGGCGATGATGGTGTCATCTGTCATGCCTAATCCACCCATTGATTGTAAGGCACGATCAAGTACCTGTTGTAACACATTGGCAGTAAAGTATTTGATCATGGAAACAGCCACTTTGGCTTCTTTAAAACCTTTGTTTTCAATTTGCCAAGCGGTTTGCAAAACTAAGCTGCGAGCAGCTTCAATTTCTGCTGCAGAATCAGCAATCCAAGTTTGTATGGTTTGCATCTGTGATAAATTTTGTTTGGAGTTAATCGCTCTGCTTTTGCTGTATTCAATCATTAAATTGAGGGCACGACGACAGATCCCAAGCCAACGCATGCAATGATGGATGCGTCCAGGCCCTAGCCTTTGCTGTGCTAAGGAAAATCCCGAACCAATCTCACCGAGTAAATTTTTCTGGCTCACTCGGCAATTGTTTAAGCGTACTTCTGCATGGCTAAAATAACCCGAACCCGTATCGCCCATAATGGGGATATTTCTCACCAGTTCA
>PCTP01000171.1:14347-17765 GCA_002770795.1 Gammaproteobacteria bacterium CG22_combo_CG10-13_8_21_14_all_40_8
GTCGGCATTGGGATCAGTCACCGCCATGACCACACAAAGTTGCGCACCATCTGCTGAAGAGGTAAACCACTTGTGACCATTGAGCACCCATTCATCACCATCTAGCACTGCTGTAGTGCTCATCATGGTGGGATTTGATCCTGCATTTTCGGGTTCTGTCATACCAAAACAACTACGAATTTCGCCAGAAACTAATGGCTTGAGCCATTGTTGTTTTTGATCACTGGAGCCAAAGAGATGAAGTAATTCCATATTCCCCGCATCTGGTGCTTGGCAACCAAAAACATAATGGCCTATGGGGGATTGGCCGAGGACTTCGGATAGCAGAGCTAATTGCATGAGGCTATCACCACAGCCACCTTCATTTTTTGGCATATGGGGCGCCCATAAACCTAGCTGTTTGACCTCTATTCTTAACTGGTTAAGTTGCGATTCTTGTGCAAAAAAATCACCATGAAGAATTTGTTGTTCTATGGGGAAAAGCTGTGCTTTTACAAAATCATGTGCGCTGTTTATTTGTTGTGAAAGTTCAGAGGGGATATCAAAATTCATGTTTTAATCCTTAGGCTAATGGCCTTTTTTAAATGAGCCTTTATTGATCTTTTTCGATTTATAATCGAGTAATCAGTTTGGGATCTTGTTGGAGTTGCAAAGGCCAAATATTATTAAAGCCCAGCAAATTTCCTATATGTTTTGTGTTTTTTTGCCCGGAATAAATTGAGTGTAGATCATGTAAATCTAAGGAGGTACTGAGTTGAATTTCAGTGATACTGGCATTATTCAATGTTAAGGCAAGATTGAGCATTTGCATTAATTCAAGCTGCAATACTCTTTGTAATATGCTGGCAATGACACCGGCAGAACTCACTAAAATAATCGGCTGGTGTTTTGGGCTGGTTGAGACTAATTCAGAGAGCCCTAAATCGATTCTTTGCTGAAATTGCACAAAAGATTCAAAAGGGGGCGTTGGATCTTGATGCCAGAGTTCAATGAGTTGTTTAAAGGTGGATGCAAAATCAGCTTTTTTCATGGGCCATTGATCGGTTCTCTCAGAATGGGATACTGTGGATTGATGAGGATGTTGCACCTTATCGCCATAGTATTGCATTAACTGATGACTATTTAACTCATTGAGCCAGGGTTGTTCATTCAAATGGATACTGGTTTCAGTGGATTTTAGTGTCTGTTGATTCACAATAATTTGCGCAGTATCTCTTTGCCGTTCTAAAGAACCATGGTAAATCGAGCCATTGGGCAAATCACGATGTATGAGATTTTCACCCAAAACCTTGGCTTGCTGTCTGCCTATTGCGGATAGACAGTCGTAATTGGCTTTGCCGTAACTTGCCTGTCCATGCCGAATAAGAATTAAATGACGCAATGACTTGCTCTCTTTAAATGGTTGTTAATCATTACCATAAGACGAATGACCATAGCTGTCAATATCGAACAAATGTTCGTTTTATTTTTAATTTTGAAAAAAATAGGCTAAGCTAATATTTTGGCTGTTTCTGAGGACGGGAGTATCTTGATGCTAAAGCGTTTTATGCAAAAGCGAGTGATGATTACAGGTGGGGCTAGTGGATTAGGTAAGGCGCTCGTTGAAGCTTTTGCTCTGCTTGGTTGGAAAATTGCCATTTTAGATATCAATTTATCTGGTGCTTTACAAGTCGCTGAAACGGTTAATCATCAAGAAAATGGCAGTGAAGCCATTGCTTTGGCGATGGACGTGAGTCAGCAACAAGACTTTGAAAAGGTTAAGAAAATCATTGTAGAGCGTTGGGGCGGCATGGATATTATTATTAATAATGCGGGTATTGCTGCAACGGGTTTTTTAGAGGATACCACGCCAAATCAATGGAGAAAAATGATGGATATTAATTTGGATGGTGTGTATCGAGGTTGTTATTTTTGGCGTGACCTGATCCCTGATAATGGCCCCGGCCATATCGTAAATATTGCCTCCTTTGCTGGTATTGCATTGGCTCCTGGTATGTTGTCCTACAATGTGAGTAAAGCGGCTGTGATGGCCTTGAGTGAGAGTTTACGAATTGAGTTGGCGTATAAAAACATTGGTGTCAGCATGGCTTGTCCTGCATTTTTTAAAACCAATTTAGTCAGCTCAATGAGCGAAAGCTCAACAGCCATTAAAGAGAAAGTCAATCAATGGATGGACGCGTCTAAAATTGATGCTAAACAAGTGGCTTGGGATATATTAAAAGGCATAGATAAAAATAAGCGTTTAATGATTTCTCATGATTATGCACGAAGGCTTCATTTGTTTAAGCGATTTTTGCCCAATTATTATATTCAAAAAATCAGTCAGAAAAGTGCTGGTGTAAAAAATGCCCAAAAGTGAAGCGAATTTCTTTTTAGAATAACCCATTAAACTGGAGTAAGGCATGAATCAAAAAGTAGAACAGATATTAATTTATGGTGCGAATGGTTATACCGGCCAATTGATTATTGAGCATGCGATCACTCAAGGTTTTTCCCCTGTATTGGCAGGACGTAATCAACAACAGATTGAGCTTTTAGCTCAAAAATACGCTCTTTCTTATCGCGTCTTTTCATTGGAAAATCTTGAGACAGTGATTGAAAATCTGGAGTCATTTCATGTGTTGATCCATTGTGCTGGTCCTTTTTCTGCCACAGCCAAACCCATGATGCTAGGCTGTATTGCCGCCAAAACCCATTACACCGATATCACGGGTGAGATCGCAGTGTTTGAGCTAGCGCAACAGCTGAATCAACAAGCACAAAAAGCGGGCATAGTTTTATGTCCAGGGGTGGGTTTTGATGTGATCCCAACGGATTGTTTGGCGAGCCAATTAAAACAGCAAATGCCTGATGCGATTGAACTGAGTCTTGCTTTTGATTCGGGCAGTCAAATGAGTCCTGGTACTGCTAAAACCTCTGTGGAAGGACTAGGCGGTGGAGGCAAAATTAGAAAAAATGGACAAATTACTCAAGTCCCATTGGCCTATCAATGTCGTGTGATTGATTTTGGACAGGGGCCTAAAAATACTGTAACCATTCCATGGGGCGATGTTTCAACGGCCTATCATTCAACAGGTATTCCCAATATACAGGTTTATATTCCCATTTCACCCAAAAGAGCCAAGGGTATGAAACGACTCAATTGGTTTCGATGGTTTTTAAAAACGCAATGGGTACAAAATAAAATGAAAGCCAAGATCGCTAAAACCACTCAAGGCCCCGATCAGCAGCAGCGAGAAAAACTGAAAACCTATTTATGGGGGGAAGTCATCAATGCTAAAGGCGAAAAATTACAGGGTCGATTTGAAACAGCCAATGGATATACGGTCACTTATTTAGGCGCTGTCGCTATTGCAAAATATTTGCTGGAATATCAAGGTACAGGGGGCGCTTTCACACCGAGTAAGTTGGTAGATAA